>NZ_CAKJTM010000120.1:0-12290 GCF_917627345.1 Protofrankia sp. CiP3
GCCTGGGCCACCCGCCTGGCCGCGGCGGACGGCGAGCCGGGCAGTGCGCGGCGGGCCGCTGCCGCTGCCGCCCGCCGGGCCGACCATGACCGGCACCGAGCGGCGGTCGTGGCCACTGACCCAGCGGGGCTGGCCGCTGGCATGACGGCGCTGGCTGAGGGACGGCCAGGGGCCGTGGAGCCCCGGGCGGCCGGCCGCGGCCGGCCCCGGGTCGTGCTGGTGTTCCCGGGCCAGGGCCCGCAGTGGGACGGGATGGGCCGGCGTCTGGCCGGCGCCGTGCCGGTGTTCCGCGACGCGATCCACCGCTGTGACGCGGCCATCGCCCGCTGGACCGGCCGGTCGCTGTGGGACGACCACACTGGCCTGGCCATCGAAGGCACCGCCACTGTGCAGCCGGCGCTGTTCGCGACCCAGGTGGCGCTGTTCGAGACATGGCGGGCGTGGGGAATCGAACCGGACGCTGTCATCGGGCACAGTATGGGCGAGATCGCGGCCGCCTACGCCTCGGGCGCTCTCAGCCTTGACGACGCGGCCCGGGTCGCCTGTGAACGCAGCCGTCTGCTCGACGAAATCTCCGGCGCCGGCGGTCTGGCACTGGTCGAGCTGGCCGCCGACGACGCGGCCGAGCTGGTGCGGGGCCGAGAGCACGAGCTGTCCGTCGCCGCGGTCAACGGGCCCCGGGCGACGGTGTTGTCAGGGCCGGCGGCGGTGCTGGAGGATGTGATCACTGGCCTCACCGAACGGGGCGTGTTCGCCCGCCGGATCGCGGTCGAGTTCGCCGCCCACGGGCCGCAGGTCGAGCCGTTGCAGCCTCGGCTGCGCGCGGCGCTGGAGGCCCTGCGGCCCGGCACCGCCACCGTCCCGCTGTACTCGACGGTCACCGGCGGCCCGTTGCCTGGCAGCGAGCTGGACGCGCGCTACTGGGAGCGCAACGTGCGCGCCCCGGTGCTGTTCGCCCCGGCCCTGCAACGCCTGCTCGCCGAAGGCTACGACACGTTCGTCGAGGTCGCGCCGCACCCGGTGCTGGCCCGGCCGATCGAGGAACTGGCCGGTGAGACCGGTTACCCCGTCACCGTGATCTCGTCGATGCGGCGCACCGAGCCTGAGCTGGCTGGGATGCTGTCGGCCCTGGGCACGCTGTACACGGCGGGCGCGCCGGTGGCCTGGGATGCGCTGTACCCGGGTGCGGTGCCGCACGCGGACATCCCCCACCACGGCTGGGAGCACCGGCCGTTCCCGATCGCCCGGGTGGCGGCCGGCGGTCCGCGGCCGGCCGCGCCGCCCACCGCGGCGGCTGGGCCGGGTCCGCTGGGCCGGCGCATCCCGGTGGGGGTTGAGCCGTCCCTGCGCCTGTGGTCGCTCGACGTCGACCTGGCCGCCGCCCCGGAGATCGCCGACCACCAGGTCGACGGGATGGCGGTGGTGCCGGGGGCTTACTGGCTGACCGCCGTGGCGCGTGCTGTCGCCGCCGAGCGTCCCGGCGAGCCGGTGGTACTGGCCGACGTCGCTTTCGCCCAGCTGTGCCCGGCCGGCCCGGACGCGGCCGCTGAGCCCCAACTGGCCATCCGGCCCGAGGACAGTGCCGAGGCCACAGCCGGGGCCGGGGGGACTACGCGGTTTACCGTCACATCCGGACCGGCCGGCGCGAGCCCGGTGACCCACGCCGAGGGGTGGGTGCCAGCCGCGGCTGGCGACGCGCCGCCGCAACCGCCGCCGCCGCCGGCCGCGGCAGCCCGTGACCTGGCACCGGTCCCGATCGACGAGCACTACGCCCGCCTGGCCGCCGCCGGCCTTCGGTACGGCCCGCGTTTCCAGGGCCTGACCCAGTTGTGGGCGGGCGGCGGGCGGGCTGTCGGCCTCGCCCAGCCACCGTCCGGCCTGGCCTTGCCAGGCACCAGAGCCGCCCTGCACCCGGCCCTGCTCGATGCCTGCCTGCAGGTGGTCGCGGCCGCGGACACAACGGTGATGCGGGCGGGCTCGGTGCCGGTGCCGGCCCGGATAAGGCGGGTGTGGAGCCAGCCGGACGTCCCGGCGCCGGCCGAGGTCTGGTGCCATACCCAGCTGACCGCGGCCTCGGCCCGTGAGCTGACGTGCGATATCACCGTCACCGGTCCGGACAGCCAGGTGCTGTGGGCCGCGGCTGGCTTCACCCTGCGGCTGGCCGGTCCGGCCCGGCCGGTCGAGGATGGCCGGCTCTACCAGGTGCGCTGGGAGCCGCTCGTGCCCGCGCCCAGGGCCGGCGGCCGGAGCGCGGGCGGCTGGCTGGTCGTCGCAGACGGCGCCTTCGGGCGGGCGGTCACCGGCCGGCTGATCGCGGCCGGTGACCGGTGCCTGACCGCGGTCAACGGCCTGGCGCTGGGGCCGGACGAGTATCAGCTCCCGCCCGGCCCCAGCGCTTATACCGAGGTACTCGCCGAGGCCGAGTCCCGGTTCGGGACGTTACACGGTGTGGTGGACGCTCGAACCGCCGGTGACAGCTCCGACGCGGCTGAGGACGAGTTCGACCCGTCCGCCGTCGCAGCCCGGGGTGTCGACGCGCTGCGGCTGGCCCACGCGGTCATCAGGCGGGAATGGCCGGCCGGCGCTCCCCGGCTGTGGGTGGCCGCGGCCGGCGGCGGGACGGACGGGCTGCTCGACGCGGCC
Source organism: Protofrankia sp. CiP3 (assembly GCF_917627345.1). Classification (NCBI taxonomy): domain Bacteria; kingdom Bacillati; phylum Actinomycetota; class Actinomycetes; order Frankiales; family Frankiaceae; genus Protofrankia; species Protofrankia sp. CiP3. The sequence goes on from NZ_CAKJTM010000120.1 coordinate 2,644, forward strand.
CGGACCGGGCTGGCCCGGGTACTGGCCAACGAGCACCTCGAGCCCGGGTGCACCGCGGTCGAGATCGAGGTCGACGCCGGCACCGTGGGCTCCGGCCTGGATGCGCTCTGCGCGCTGCTGCGGTCCGGGGGACCACCGGGCCAGGCCATGATCCGCGGCGGCACGGTGCTCACCCCGGTGCTCACCGCATCCGTTGGCGCCCTGGCTGGACCGGACACCGCAGCGGACACCGCACCGGCGGTCCCCCAGGTGCGCCCCGACCGGACCTACGTCGTCAGCGGCGGCCTGGGCGCGTTGGGCCGGCGGGTGGCGCGCTGGCTTGCCAGCATGGGCGCACGGCACCTGTTGCTGCTCGGCCGGGGCGCGCCGTCCCGCGACGCCGACGAGGATCTGGCCGGGCTCCGAGCGGCCGGCGTGACGGTCCAGACCGCGGCCGTCGACGTGGCCGACGCTCAGCAGCTGGCCGGGGCGCTGCGGCCCGGGGGCGCGGCCCCGCCTGTCGGCGGTGTCTTCCACCTGGCCGGTGTTCTCGAAGATGCCCTGGTCGCGGACCTGACCGAAGCCGCCGTCATGCGGGCGTTCGCCGGGAAGGGGATCGGTGCCTGGAACCTGCACATGCTGACCCTCGACCAGCCGGTCGAATTCTTCGTGCTGTTCTCGTCACTGGCCGGTCTGATCGGCTCGCCCGGGCAGGGCGCGTACGCGGCGGCCAGCGCCTTCCTGGACGCGCTGGCTCGGCACAGAGCCGCGGCCGGGCTGCCAGCTCTCAGCGTCGACTGGGGCACCTGGTCCGGTGACGGGCTCGCGGCCGGCGGGGTCGAGCGGCTGGCCGCTCGGGGCGTGCTCCCACTGGACCCCGACACCGGCATCGAGCTGCTGGGCGAGGCGGTCAGCAACGGGGCGGCGTGGCTGGCCGCGGCCGGTTTCAACCTCGAGCTGCTGCATCAGGCCGGCGCAGGCCCGGCCGCCCGGCAGCTGTTCGCGAGATTGCTGCCAGCCGGCCGGCCCGGTGAGCCGTCCGCGCGCGACCTGGTACTGGCTGCGGCCCCGGCCGAGCGCCGGCAGGTGCTGCGCCGGCTGCTCACCGGCGAGGTCGCGCGGGTGCTCGGCGCCGAGCGGGCCGCCGTCCATCCGGACGTGCCGCTGCAGGAGCTGGGCTTCGACTCACTGATGGCCATCGAGCTGAGGAACCGGCTGGAAGCGGGGCTGCGCATCCGGCTGTCCGCGACCTTGGTCTACGCCCATCCCACCATCAGCGACATGGCCGACGCCCTGCTGGCGAAGGTCGTACCAGCGGCACCAGCGGCCCCTGCCCCCGAGCCGGCCGAACCGGCCGAACCGGCGGACCTGGACCTGTCCCGGCTGAGCGATGACGAGGTCGCTCACCTGCTCGAGCGGGAACTCGAAGCATTCGATCTGGATGGGGAGAGATGACGACGGAGGAGCACAGCGACCAGTCCGCGCTGCTCGTCCGGGCGCTGCGGCAGCTCCGCGACGTCCGGCAGCGGCTGCGGGAGGCTCAGCACGCCCGGCATGAGCCGATCGCGGTGATTGGCGCCGGTGTGCGCGCCCCGGGTGGGGCCAGTGACCTCGACAGCCTGTGGCGCCTGCTGACGGCGGGCGAGGACGCGGTATCGCCGCTGGTCCACGACGTCCACGGGCATCGTGCGCCGGCGGATGCCGGCGCCGGGCCGCAGCCCGGGGCCCGGGGCGGCTGGTGGGGCGGGATGCTGCCGGCGGTCGACGGGTTCGACGCCGAGTTCTTTGGCATGACCGCGACCGAAGCCGCCCACCTGGACCCCCAGCAACGGCTGGTACTGGAGGCGGCATGGGAGTCCGTCGAGGACGCCGGGCTGCCCGCCGAGCGGCTGCGCGAGCGTCCGACCGGCGTCTTCCTGGGCCTTTACGGCGCCGACTACCTGAACCTGCAGCTGTCCGGGCAGGCCGAGGTCACCGCGTACACGGCTCCGGGCGGTGCGCACAGCGTCGCCGCGAACCGACTGTCCTACCTGCTCGATCTGCGGGGACCGAGCCTCGCGGTCGACACGGCGTGCTCGTCGTCGCTGATCGCGGTCCACCTGGCCTGCCGGGCGTTGCGGGCGCACGACTGCGACTACGCGCTGGTCGGCGGGGTCAACGTGATCCTGTCCGAGGCCGCGACCAGGATGACCGAGAAGGTGCTGCCGCTGGCTCCGGGCGGGCGGTGCCGGACGTTCGACGCCGGCGCCGAGGGGATCGTGCGGGCCGAGGGCTGCGGGATCCTGCTGTTGCAGCGGGCCAGCGACGCCCAGTCCGACGGGCGCGCGGTGCGGGCGTTGATCCGAGGCACGGCCGCCAACCACAACGGCCACGCGAACGGGCTGACAGCGCCCAGCCCGCGCGCGCAGGTCGAGCTGATGCGCCGGGCGCTGGCCGACGGTGACGCGGACCCGTCCGACGTGGTGTACGTGGAGGCCCACGGCACCGGTACCCGGCTTGGTGACCCGATTGAGGCCGAGGCCCTGCGGGAGGTCTACGGCCCGGGACAGCGGCCGTGCGCCGTCGGCTCGGTGAAGACCAACTTCGGCCACCAGGAGGCGGCGGCCGGAGTGATGGGGCTCCTGAAGGCGATGTTGGTACTGGAGCGCGGGCAGGTGCCGCCTCACCTGCACCTCACCCGCATCAACCCCGAGATCGACCTGGACGGCACCCGGCTGACCGTGCCGACCGTGTCTTGCCCGTTGCCGGCGGAGCCGGACGGGCCACGGCCGTTGGCCGCGGTCAGCTCCTTCGGCTTCGGTGGGGCCAACGCCCATGTGGTGCTTGAGGCGCCGCCGGTTGCGGCCCCCGGGCCGGGCCAGCCGCTGGAGCCGGCGGACCGGCTGCTGTTGCCGCTGTCCGCCCGCACCCCCGGGGCGCTGGCCACGCTCGCCAGCCGGTTCGCCGAGCGGCTGGCGGTGGCCGGGGACGGCGAGGCCGCCGCGATCTGTGCCTCCGCCGCCGTCGGCCGCACCCACCACAGCCATCGGCTGGCCGTCGAGGCCACCGGTGGGGCCGGGCTGGCCGCCCGGCTGCGCGACGTGCCGGTGGACCGGGTCCGGCCCCGTGACCTGGGCGAGCGCCGGCTCGCGTTCATCGTCTCGGGCCAGGGCTCGCAGTGGCCGGGCATGGGGCGCGGCGTGCTGGCCGCCTACCCGGTGGTGCGGGCCGAGGTCGAGGCCTGCGAGCCGCTGATCCGCGACCTGACCGGGTGGTCGGCGCTGGCCGAGCTGACCGCGCCCGAGGAGCAGGCCCGCTTGCACCGGACCGAGGTCGCCCAGGTCGCGATCGGAGTGCTCGCGCTCGGGCTGGCCGCCCAGTGGCGGGCGTGGGGCGTCGAACCGCACGCCGTGGCCGGGCACAGCATGGGTGAGATCATCGCAGCCCGGCTGGCCGGCGCGCTCGAGCTCGACGAGGCGTTGGGCCTGCTGGTGCGCCGAGCCCAGCTGACCGAGCAAGCGGCCCGCGGGGGCCGGATGGCCAGCATCGCGCTGCCCGCGGACGAGGTGCGGCGGATCGTCGCGACCGACGGCGGGCCGGTCTGCGTAGCCGCGGTCAACGCGCCCCGTTCGACCGTTGTGTCCGGCGAGCGGGCGGCGGTCGAGCGGGTCACCGACCGCGCGCGGGCCCTCGGTGCCGCGACCCGGCCGCTGCGGGTGGATTACGGTTTCCACAGCCCGTTGCTGGCCGCGGCCGCGGGCGCCCTCGCCACCGCGGCACCGGCCGGGCATGACGCTGATGGCCCGGCGCTGTACTCGACCGTCACCGGGAGGCGGATGCGGGGCGGTGACCTCGACGGTGAACACTGGGCCCGCAACCTGGGCGACGCGGTCCGTTTCCAGCCGGCGCTGGAAGCCCTTGCCCGCGACGGCGTGACCGTGTTCGTCGAGCTCGGTCCCCATCCGGTGCTGCTGCGCGATATTGGCACCACGCTGGAGGCCATCGATGCCCCCCATGTCGCCGTGGGCAGTCTGCGCCGCGACCGGCCGGCCCGCGAATCCCTGCACCGCTCGGTGGCCGACCTCTACCAGGCTGGGCTCGATGTGCGCTGGGACGCTGTGCTGGGGCGACCGGCCCGCCGGGTGAACCTGCCCCTGTATCCCTGGCAGCGCAGGCGGCACTGGCTCGACGTCCACGGTGGCACCCCGCCGGCCGTGGCCGCGCGGCGCGCCGCATCGGCATCGGCCGCCGTCGCCGGCCAGGATGCGGCCCCGGTCGAGGTCGAGGTCGAGGTCGAGGTCGAGGCGACGATCGCCTACCTCCAGCGACGCGTCGCCGACGCGCTCGACCTGGGCGACCCCGCCAGGATTGGCCGCGATGCCCAGCTCGAGGAGCTGGCCCTGAGCTCCCTGATGATCGTTGAGCTGAAGAACCAGATCGAGCGCGACTTCCTGGTGACAGTGCCGCTGCAGGCGCTGTTGGCGGGGGGCACCGTCGAAGCCGTCGCCCAGCGGCTGGCCGGCGGCTTTGCGGCCGGTGGGAGCCGGCCCGCAGCCGGCAGCGGCCGGGCACCGCTCGGGCGCGGGGCATGAACGTCAGCGTCCCCCGCGCCGCCGCGTCGCGGATCGTGGCCCGCGCGGTGCCGCCTCCGGAGGCGATGCCGCACCCGGAGGCGGTGCGGCTGGTGTGCTTCCCCCATGCCGGCGGCGGGCCGGCCGCCTACCGTGGCTGGCCCGCCGGGCTGGCCCCCCGCATCGAGCTGTGGAACGCGACCATGCCGGGCCGGGGCCGGCGCCGCGACGAACCACCGGCCCGCGGCTGGGACCGGCTGGTGGCCAACTTCGCGGCGGCGATCGCGGCCGAGACACCACCGCCGTACGCGCTGTTCGGGCACAGCCTCGGCGCGCTGGTCGCGTTCGAGGTGGCGCGTTGCCTGACCGTGGCCGGCGTCCCGCCCACCCACCTGTTCGTCTCGGGACGGGCCGCGCCCGGCTGGCGGGAGCCGTCCGCCGTCCCGCCCACCGACGACGAGCTGGTCAGTTATGTCGACCGGTGCTACGGCGGGATCCCAGCCGCCGTGCGGGCGGTACCAGAGCTGATGGAACACTTCGTGCCGCTGCTGCGGGCCGACCTCGAACTCGCCGCCGGCTACCGGTTCCAGCCGGGGCCATCGCTGCCGGTCACGGTGACGGCGCTGGCCGGCGATCGTGACCCGGCGGCCCCGGCCGCCGGCGTCTCCGCCTGGGCCGGCCAGGCCGGGGCCGGGTTCGAGGCCCATGTGTTCCCGGGCGGCCACTTCTTTCTCCATGACCAGCAACAGGCGGTGCTGCGGCTGGTGCGGCGCCGGTTGACCGCAACGCAGCGAGAGAGGCACCAAGATGACCGAGCGGTTTGATGTGGTTGTCGTGGGAGCGAGGTGCGCCGGTTCGCCGCTGGGCGCGCTGCTTGCCCGCCGTGGCCTGAAGGTGGCCGTCCTGGAGCAGGTGACATTCCCCCGCCCAACCCTGTCGTCGCACGTCATGCAAGCCGACTCGCTGGCGTTCCTGAACCGGCTGGGCGTGATCGACCAGGTGCGGGCGACCGGGGCGCCCTTCATGTCCCGGTGTGATGTCCGGCTCGACGACTTCCGCTTCACGGCCGGCTTTCCGCTCCACCTGGGCGACGTGGGCGGGGCGGCCGCGGTCCGGCGCCACCTGCTCGATCCGATCCTGGCCGACGCGGCGGCCGACGCCGGGGCGGATGTACGGCTGGGAACCCGGGTGACCGCGCTGGTAACCGAAGGCGGGCGGGTGGTCGGCGTGCGGGCGCTGCGTGACGGCAGCGAGAGCGAGATCCGGGCCGGGCTGGTCGTCGGTGCCGACGGGCGGGACTCGACCGTGGCCCGGATGACCGGCGCCCGCCGCTACAACGTTACCGAGAGCGAACGAGTCTACTACTGGACCTATTTCGAGGGTGCGAACCTCGGCGCCGCACCGACGTTCGTCTTCCACCGGTGGGGTGACCGGCACATCTTCTCCGGGCCGGCCGACAGCGGGCTCTACCTGGTCGGTGTCTCTCCGCGGGAACACGAGGTCGAGATGTTCCGCCGGGATCTGGCAGGGTCGCTGATGGCCCATGTCAACAGCTGCGCGCCGATCGCGGACACGCTGCGCGACGCCAAACGGGCCACCAAGATCTATGGGATCCTGCGCTTCGAGGGCTACTTCCGGGAGGCGTCCGGGCCTGGCTGGGTCCTGGCCGGCGACGCCGGGCACTTCAAGGACCCGGCCGCCGGGCGTGGTATCGGTGACGCATTCCACCAGGTGGAGACGCTGGCGCCGATGATCGAGTCCGGGCTGGCCACCTCACGGGCCGCGCTCGACTCGGCGATGGGTGACTTCGTGCGCTGGCGGGACAAGCAGTACAGCTCCTACTACTGGATGGCGGCCGACTTCGGCCGGCTCGGAGCGGTGCCGGCGGTGTTGCCGGCGGTCACCCGCCGGCTCCACGACAGCGGGCAGATCAACCGTCTGTTGGAGATGTTCGCGCATCGCGTATCACCGGCGGAGCTGCTCACCCCCGGCCGGCTGGTGGGCGGGGTCGCCGCCGTGCTGGCCGGCGCGTCCGGCCGCCGTGGCCCGGCCGTCCGCGAGATCGCCAGCCTGCTGGCTACCGAGGCCCGGCGCCGCCGGCTCAACAAGCGGCCCGTGTTCGCCGTTACGGCCGCGAACCGGGCCGGCCGCGGCCTCCGGTCAGGACAGCCTGATCCCGATGCCCGTCTCGAGTGGGAGCTGACACCATGACCACCCATGATTTCGACGCTGACCGCGGCTCTGCCAGGACGGGACCAAGGGGCTCCGGCAGCATGGCCGCGGATGGAGGCGCCCTGGGCTGGGCATCGGCCGAGGACAACGACGCCAGGCGCCGCCCGGACGCCGCGGGCCGGACAGCCCTGTTACCGGAGCCGCTCAGTTTCGAACAGACCGTGCCCCGGGCGATCGCTCACCGGCGGGCGGTGGGCGAGGTGTTCGTCACCGACTCCCGTCAGCTCGCCGCCGACGACTTTCTCTGCGCCATCCAGCTCCCACGCGGCCACAGCCTGTGGGCGGACCGCGCCCGTGGTTTCCATGACCCGTTCGCGGCAGCCGAGGGCGCCCGCCAGAGCGCCTTCGTCGTGTTACACCGCTACCTCGGCGTCCCGGTCGGGCTGCCGTTCAGCATGCAACGCTTTGCCTTCGAGGTGCTCGACCTGGCCGCTTTCCGGGACGACGAGCGGTGGCCGCTGGCGGCGGTGCTGCGCTACCGGATCACAAACCTCCAGCTGCGCGGCGGTGAGCTGGGCAGCCTCACCCTGACCGCCGAGCTGGCGGTCGACGGGGCCCCGGCGATGACCGTCAGCGGGGATGCCGTGTTCATGTCCCGCGACGACTACGAGGCGCTGCGGGCCTTCCAGCGGGCCCGCAAGCCGATCGAACCGGGGCGGATCCCGCCGCCGGCAGCGCCGATCGACCCGGCCGGGGTCGGCCGCCGCGATGTGCGCAACGTGGTGATCGGGGCACCGCTGGAGGGGGCTGGGGACTCGGGCGTCATCCGCCACCCGGTAGTGATCGACCGGAGCCACCCGGCGTTTTTCGACCACGACTACGACCACGTGCCCGGCCCCTTCCTGGTCGAGGGTTTCCGGCAGGCCGCGATCGTGGCCGCCCTGCGCGCGGGCCTGGTCGCTTCCCCGTCGGTGGCGATGGCCGGGCTGCTGGTCGACTTCGCCGGCTTCGGTGAGTTCGAGGCGCCGCTGGCGCTGTCGGCGGTGGCCGGACCGGTGTCGGCTGGCGGCTGCGTGCCGGTCGAGGTGACGCTGGAGCAGTTCGACGAGCGGATCGCGCACGGGCGGGTGGACCTGCGCCCGTTCCCGGGCCCCTTCCCGGGCCCCGTGACGGGGGCGCCGTGACCACGGCCGGCAGCCGCATGGTGGGCGGCCAGCGCGGCATGCCGCTGTCATCGGGAGCCGGGCAATGCTCAAAAAATGATCACTCAACGATCAGGCAACGTGGCCGAAAATGGCGGCCGAGCCGCCTGCGGCACGCGGCGCCCGTCATGCTCTATTATGTCGGCACAGACATGTGGGAAAAGACATCTGGACGGGCCTGCGGTAACAGAGCAGTGGTAACAGAGCAGCAGTGAAGGGGGCGGTATGGATCTCGGCCTGCGAGGGAAACGCGCACTGGTGACCGGCGCGTCCAAAGGCATTGGCGCGACCACGGCCGATGTGCTGGCCCAGGAGGGCTGCGACCTGCGCTTGGCGGCACGCAGCGAGGATGGCCTGGGGGAGGTGGCGGCGAAGATCCGGGCCAACTACGGCGTCGACGTGGCCATCCACCCCGCCGACCTGCGTGCGGCCGAGGACATCGCCCGGCTCGCCGAGGCGTCGGCCGATATCGACATCCTGGTCAACAATGCTGGTGACATCCCCGGTGGTTCACTGGAGGACCTCGACGAAAGGGCCTGGCGATACGGCTGGGAACTGAAGGTGTTCGGGTACATCAACCTGACCCGCCTGGTCTACGCACGGATGAAGGCGCGCGGCGGTGGGGTGATCGTGAACGCCATCGGAGCGTCGGGGGAGCGGCACGACCCCGATTACATCGCCGGCAGCACCGCGAACGCCGCGCTGATGGCCTTCACCCGGGCGCTGGGCGGTCGCGGGCCCCGGGACAACATCCGGGTCGTCGCGGTGAACCCGGGTCCAGTGGACACCGAACGGATCATGACGCTGATGAAAGCGGTGGCGCGCAGCCGGTTCGGTGACGAGTCCCGGATCACCGAAATCATGGCCGACTTCCCGCTCGGGCGCTGCGCGACCACCCGGGAGATCGCCGATGCGATTGCCTTCCTGGCCTCGGAGCGCTCCGGGTACACCAGTGGGACCGTCCTCACCGTGGACGGGGGCTTGTGCGCCCGGGGGTGAACGAGCAGGCCAATCGGTCACCGCCTGGTCAGGCCACGTTCGACATCGAGGCGACGATGTCGGCCAGTTTGTTGAGCGTCTCAGGACTGCGAAGGATCTGGATAACGACACTGAGTCGTGGATCATCAGCGATATGTAGTCGGACATAGTCGGCGGTGAACCTCCCGGCTGACGGGTGGTGCCAGTTCAACGCCCCGGAGCGGAACGTTTCCAGCCGCCGGGTGGCCCAGGCCTGGCGAAACTCCGGGCTGGCCGCTTCGATCCGCCGGATGAGGTGCTGAAATTCCGGGTCATCGATGGCATCGGCGCTCTCCGACCGCAGCATCGCGGTCAGCCGGCCGACCTGTCCCGGCCAGTCGGGAATCAGTTCGTGCATCCATGGGTCGGTGCACATCAGCCACATAATGTTGCGGTCCTCCGGCGGCAACATGTCAAGGTGCGGCAGCAGCGCGACCACCCCCTTATTCCAGGAGAGCAGATCGAGGCGCCGATTAATGATATAGGCCGGGTTCGGTTCGAGTCGGTGCAGCAGCCGGTCGTAGGCAGGGGAAATCTTCAACGGGGCTGGCGAGCCGGAGAGCGGCTTCTCACCGGCGAGCTTGAACAGATGCATAGTTTCGGCCGCGGACAGGTCGAGCGCCCGTGCGATGGAATCAAGGACTTGTCGAGACGCACGCACCGGACGGCCCTGCTCCAACCAGGTGTACCATGTTGTGCTCACGCCAGCACGCTCCGCCACCTCCTC
>NZ_CAKJTM010000121.1:0-12139 GCF_917627345.1 Protofrankia sp. CiP3
GTCGGCGGCATGGCCGGCGTTCGCGCCGTACGGAGCGAGCGCCAGGCCGGGCGGGCCGCGCCCGCGCTGTCGCCGGGGGCGACGGTTGACGCCGCGCCCGCGGGCGAACGGGCCGCATCGGTCGCCGCCATCGCCGTGCGCGCTCTGCCATCGGTTGTCACGATCACCGTGACCAGCCCGATCCTGTCCGCTACTGGTTCCGGTGTGATCATCAGGCCGGACGGCTACATACTGACCAACAACCACGTTGTCGCCGGGGCCGCCGTCGGGGCACGGGTCTCGGTGACCTTGTACCGGGAACTGCGGCAGATTTCGGCGGAGATCATCGGACGTGACCCCAAGACCGATCTCGCCGTCATCCGGATTCCGGCGACGAGCCCGCTGCCCGCCGCGGCGTTGGGGCGTTCCGGCTCGCTCGTGGTCGGTGCGCCGCTGGTGGCCATCGGCGCACCGCTGGGACTGGCCGGAACGGTGACAACGGGTATTGTCAGTGCGCTTGACCGTAACCCGACGGTGCCGGCGGAGTCCGGGGGCGAGTCGGTCCTCATCGGCGCGATTCAGACCGACGCGGCCATCAATCCCGGTAATTCCGGCGGCGCGCTGCTGGACGGGCGTGGTCAGGTCGTCGGCATCACCACCGCGATCGCGGCCGTGCCCGGTTCCCGCGCCGAGCACGGCGCGTCCGGGAACATCGGCGTGGGCTTCGCCATCCCGATCGACTATGCGAGGTCGGTGGCCGACGAGATCATCAGTACCGGCCGGGCCACCCATCCTGATGTCGGCGTGTCCGCTGGGACGATCACCCCGGATGACGCGGCGGCGATCGGGACCTCCCCCGGCGCGCTCATCCGCGGGGTGACGCGGGGCGGGCCCGCCGATGTGGTCGGACTGCGTCCGGGAGACATCATCACCAAGGTCGACGGAGCCGCTATCGGGAACACCAACGACCTGATCGCGGCGATCCGGGTGCACCGGATCGGTGACCGGGTCACCCTCACGTTCGAGCGCGATCACAAGACCCATGAGGTCGAGCCGGCTCTCCGGGAACAGCGCGACTGAGAGCCTGAGAGCATCCGGCGACAGGGGTGTGTCCCAGCCCCGCGATGCCGCGTCCCCTGTTGCCCCTGTTGGCGGTGCTGCGGTCGCGCCGAGCGGAACGAATCCGGGCCGGTGGGCCGGTGGGCCCGCGAAGGGAGGCGACCGATCCGGAGCTGTTCCGTTGATCGCGGCTGCGAGGTAGTGTGGGGCCGTGTTCAATGGCGTCGGCTGGGGCGAGGTCGCTGTCCTGCTGCTGATCGGTCTCTTCGTGTTCGGCCCGGAGCGGTTGCCGAAGGTGGCCCGTGACGCCGGTCAGATGCTGCGTCAGTTCCGGCAGATGGCCGCGGGGATGCGCGAAGAGCTGCGCTCCGAGCTTGGTCCGGAGATTGCCGATCTCGACCTGAGTACCCTGCATCCCAAGACGTTCGTCCGCAAGCACCTGTTCGACGATGAGGACCCGCTGCTTCCGTCGTACCTGTCCAAGCGGACGTCGTTCGACAAGATGCTCTTCGACGACGACCCGGAGGCACCTTCGGTGCCTGGTGGTGAGCGGGCCCGGCCCCGGCTCTCCTACGACGACATGCAGGCGGGGCCCGCGGCAGCCGTCAAGCCACCGTCGTTGACGAAATCCCCCATCCTGACCAAGGCTACCCACAAGGCCGTCTTGACCGGGAGCAGGGCTGCCATCCCCTCGGACCGAGGCCAGGCCACGACCGCGGCACCTGTCACCCGCGGGGCGGCCACCGCCGAGACACCGGCGGCGGCCCCTTTTGACACCGACGCAACCTGACTGACCCGCGCTCCCGCGCTCCCCGCGCCCGGACGACCAGGGGATATGCCCGGACGGAACTTCCGGCCCGATCGCCAAGGTATTCGGTCGGGGTGGCTCGGCAACAGCCCCGCGACGCCGCGTCCCCTATTGCCGGGCGCTCTTTAGCTCCGGCGGGTCGGGGTGAGGCCCAGGGACCGACCGGCCAGCCCGCGTGAGCGCGATGACAGGCGCTCGGCCACTTCCCGCAGGATCTTCGAGGCTTCACAGTCCGGATCCGCGGTCACCAGCGGGACGCCGGAGTCGCCGCCTTCGCGCAGCCGGACGTCGATGGGCAGCTGCGCCAACAGCGGCACGTCGTGCCCGAGCACACGGGTCAGGCGTTCGGCCACCGCAGCGCCGCCCCCGGAGCCGAAGACGTCCACCCGGCCGGCACAGTGCGGGCAGGGCAACCAGGCCATGTTCTCCACCACGCCGACGACGTTCTGCCGGGTCTGGACGGCGACCGTGCCGGCCCGTTCGGCGACCTCGGTGGCGGCGAGCTGCGGGGTGGTCACGACGAGGAGCTCGGAGGACGGCACCAGCTGCGCCAACGAGATCGCGATGTCGCCGGTGCCCGGTGGCAGGTCGAGCAGCAGGACGTCGAGATCCCCCCAGAACACGTCCGAGAGAAACTGTTCCAGCGCACGGTGTAGCATTGGTCCACGCCAGGTGACCGGTTCATTGCCGCGGGTGAACATGCCGGTGGAGATCACCTTCACGCCGTGCGCCTGTGGCGGCATGATCATTTTTTCGACCTGGGTGGGGAGGCGGTCGACTCCGAGCATCCGGGGGATCGAATGCCCGTAGATGTCGGCGTCCAGCACGCCGACCGAGAGCCCGGAGCGAGCCATCGAGGCGGCCAGGTTGACCGTCACCGACGACTTGCCGACGCCGCCCTTCCCGCTAGCCACGCCATAGACTCTGGTCAGCGAACCAGGCTGCGCGAACGGGATCGACCGGGTCGCTGTCCCCCCTCGTAGCTTCGTGTGCAGGGCGGCGCGCTGCTCGGCGCTCATGACCTCGAGGCGGACCCGCGCGGACCGCACGCCCGGCACCGCGGTGACCGCACGCTCGACCCGGCTGGTGATCTCCTCGCGCATCGGGCAACCGGAGACGGTCAGGAGCACCACGACATCCACGGTGTCGTCGGTGACGCGAACCGATTCGACCATGTCCAGGTCGGTGATGGGACGCCCGATCTCAGGGTCGAGCACTGTCGCGAGAGCTGCCTGGATCGCGTCCGCGCCAGGCCGGGAAGCAGACAAGAGAAAACCTCGACCGGTCGGTGTGGTGCGTGCGGCTGACGCCGCCACGCCTGCGCCTCCACCATAGCCGCCCGTCCCGGTCGAACGCGCCCGGTGAGGCCGGATCTTGATCATTTCCGCCGGCCGGCCGAAATGTCGATCGTCTGACATCCTCAGCGGGCTCCCTCGCGGCCCTGTACGGGCGACGTAATCTGATCCACGTGACGGTCGACGAGCGGACAGCGGAGCAGGAATCGCCGATTGACCCGCGATCACTGCGGGCATGGCGCCAGTTCCTGCGGGCTCATTCGTACGTCATCCGGCAGCTGGAGACCGATCTCGAATCCGAGCACCATCTGCCCTTGGCCTCCTTTGACGTGCTGGTCCAGCTGTCCGAAGTGCCAGACGGCGCCCTGCGCATGAACGAGCTGGCAGAGGCGGTCCTGCTGTCCCGCAGCGGCCTGACACGACTGGTCGACCGGCTGGAACGCGACGGCCTGGTCGAACGGCGGTCCTGCCCGTCCGACGCCCGGGGGACGTTCGCGACCCTCACACCTGAAGGCCGCAAGCGGCTGCGGGCGGCCTCCCAGACCCACCTCGCCGGTGTGTCGAAGCACGTCACCAGCCACTTCAACCCGGACGAGCTGGACGTGCTCGCCGACCTGCTGAGCCGCCTCGATCCCCGGGCCGCCACGCCGCCGCCCGGCGGTGGGTGCGGTCAGGGCGCCTGACCGCCACCGGGCGGTGCCGAGGCTGGTCCGGTCAGCGGCCGCGCCCCGTGCGCGCCGGCGATGAGCGCCTCGTACGCCTGCTCGCTTGTTGTCTCCGCGCCGAGTGGCTGGGGCTTGCTCGGCCCGTGGAAGTCGCTGGCGCCGGTGACGATCAGGCCGAGGTCGGCGGCGAGCCGGCGGAGCTGGTTCCGCTCCCGCGGCTGGTGATCGGGATGGTCCACCTCGAGGCCGCGCAGGCCCGCCCTTGCCATGGCCGCGATCACCGCTGGGCCGATGGTCGCACCGCGCCTGCTCGCGTACGGGTGGGCCAGTACGCTGACCCCGCCCGCGTCGCGGACCAGCCGGAGCGCCTCGATGGCGTCGGGCTCGTCCCGGCCCGCCCAGTACCGGCCACCGGGGCCGATCCAGGCGGGGGTGAACGCGGCCTCGATGGAGCCCACGAGCCCGGCGTCGACGAGGGCCTCAGCTATGTGCGGACGTCCGATCACACCGTCGGCTCGGGCGGACACCTGTTCCCAGCACACGGGATGGCCGTCGGCAGCCAGTTTCTCCACCATCCGGCGGGCGCGGGTGACCCGGCCGGCGCGTAGCCGGGCGCGGACGGCGGCGAATGCCGGTTCGGTGGCGTCGAACAGGTAGGCGAGCAGGTGCAGGCTTACCCAGCGGTGCTGGTCGACCCGGATCCCGCAGGAGATCTCCGCGCCCGGGAGCAGGGTCAGCCCGGCGGGCAGCACGGCGGCGGCCTCGGCCAGGCCCGACGTGGTGTCGTGGTCGGTGAGGGCGACCACGGCCAGGCCGGCCGCGGCCGCGAGGCTGACGACTTCGGCGGGGCGGCACAGCCCGTCCGACGCCGTCGAGTGCGTATGAAGATCGATTAATTCCGTCGTGGTCACCGGGTACACGCCTGGAGGCGCTCGCCGTAGCCGGCTCGATCACGCACCGCGCACCCCGGTTCTCGCAAGACACCCCCGCTTTCGCGACCCCATCCGGAGCGGTTGCCCAGCACGGTGGTTGCCCAGCACGATAGCCGCGTCCCCGTTGCCGGCGCTCCTCCGGTGTTCCGGTGTTCCGGTGTTCTGCGGTGCGCCGCCGCTTTCATTCACATTCGTGGCGCGCGGTCTTCCGGACGGGGGCACGGGCCGGCTAACGTCCTGGTGCTGTGAGGAATTCCAGCGGGCCAGCGGCGACGACCCGGCGCGGCTTTCTCGCGGGCGGGGCTGTGCTGCTGACCGCGGCGGGCTGTTCCGGCCGCGGGCCCGGCGGCGCTGCCGCCGCGCGCCCGAGCCTGCGGCCCGCGACCGCGATACCCGGCGTCGGGGACGGCGTGTTCGCTCTGGGGGTCGCCAGCGGGGACCCGCTGCCCGACAGTGTGATCATTTGGACGAGGCTGGCGCCGGCGGCCGGCGTCGCGAGCCTGCCCGCGCGTGACATCCCAGTAGACTGGCAGCTCGCCACCGACGACCGGTTCACCGATGTCGTGGCGGTGGGGACGCAGACCGCCACCCCGGGGTCGGCGCACGCGGTGCACGTCGACGTCCGTGGCCTGCAACCGGCCCGGGTGTACTTCTACCGGTTCCGCGCCGGGACAGTGATCAGCCCGGTCGGCCGGACCCGTACCGCGCCGGCCGCCGGTGCCGGCACGTCCACGCTGAGTTTCGCGCTGGCCAGCTGCCAGGACTTCCAGAACGGCTACTGGCCGGCGTACGGCGCGATCGCCGCCGACGATCTTGATCTCGTCGTCCACGTCGGCGACTACATCTACGAGTACGACCCGAAGAGCAGGTTCCCGGACCGTCGCCACACCACCCCGGCCAGGCCTGGGCTCGACCAGCTCCAGACTCTCGACGACTACCGGGCGCGTTACGCCCAGTACAAGGCTGATCCGCAGCTGCAGGCCGCGCACGCGGCCGCGGCATGGGTGGTCACCTGGGACGACCACGAAACCGAGAACAACTACGCCGGCCTCACCGACGAGTCGGGCGACACCGGTGACAGGCATCAGGACCCGGCGGCCTTCGCACGCCAGCGGGCCGCCGCCTACCAGGCCTACTACGAGCACATGCCGATCCGGGCCAGCTATCAGCCCGGATCGCCCGACCTGCGGCTCTACCGCCGGTTCGCCTTCGGTGATCTACTCACCCTCAACGTGATGGACACCCGCCAGTACCGGACGCCGCAGCCCGGCCGCAGCCCGAACGACATCGGCCCGGCCGCTTTGGGGGAGCACAACACGACCGGGACCATGGCCGGCGCTGAGCAGGAGAAATGGCTGATCGACGGGTTGGGCGCGTCGCGCACCCGGTGGAACGTGATCGCTCAGCAGACGATGATGGCGCAGCTGCACGCCCAGCTCACCCCGGGCAGCGGCGAGGTGTTCGCGAACCTCGACCAGAACGACGGCTACGTGCCCTACCGGACCCGGCTGCTGTCGGCGGTGCGGGACACCGGGGTGGCCAACCCGGTGGTGCTGTCGGGGGACATCCACTGCGCCTGGGTGAACGACCTGCGGGTCGACTTCGATCGCCCGGAGACACCGGTCGTCGGCACCGAGTTCGTCGCCACGTCCATCAGCTCGGGGTTCTTCCTGCCCAGCGAGGAGTTCGTCCGGGCGAACAACCGGCTGCTCAACCCGCACGTGCGGTACTTCCGCGGGGATCGGCGCGGGTACACCCGCATCCGGGTCTCCCCCCGGCAGTGCGCCGCCGACATGCGCGTCGCCGAGAGCATCGACCGCCGGGACGCCCCGGTCAGCACCGACGCCACCTGGGTGGTTGAGGCCGGGCGGCCCGGTGCCCAGCAGGCCTGACGCCAGCGGGCCTGACGGCGATCACGACGACGTTCGGGGCGGCCGTCCCGCGTACCGTCCGGCGGGAGCGAGGTAACGCAGCGCACCGGGACGTACAACGATTTCCGCGGGCAGCTCCGCGACCGGGTCGCCGTCGGCGTAGAGCTGGAACGGGCGGTCGGCGTCCACCCGGACCCGCGTCGCCTGCCGCGTCTGGACGTGCGGGGAGCCCACGTGCCGGCCGGAGAACACCTTCGGGAAGGTGGCGAGGAAAGCGGCCTTGCCGCACCGCGACAGCAGCACGACGTCGAGCAGGCCGTCGTCGGGTTTCGCCAGGGGCGCGAGGTGCATGCCGCCGCCGTAGTAGGCCGAGTTCGCCACCGCCACCGTCCAGCCGGTGACCTCGCGCGCCGCGCCGCCGTCGATCTCCACGGTGAACCGGGCGGGCCGCCAGGTGGCTGCCGCGCGTAACGCGCCGTAGGCGTAGACCTGCTGGCCCCGGACGAACCGGGCGCGATTGGCGATCACCTGGACGGCCGAGTCGAAACCGACGCTGGCGATGCCGAGGTAGGCACGGCCGTTGGCCTCGGCCAGGTCGATCCGCCGTTCGGTGCCGCCGGCCAGGGCGGTGGCGGCGATCACCGGTTGCCTGGCCGCGCCCATCCCGCGCAGGAAGTCGTTGCCGCGCCCGCCGGGCAGCACCGCGAGCAGCCCGCCGAGGCGCGCCACCGTCTCGGCGACCCGGCCGGCAAGACCGTCCCCGCCGAGCGCGACCGCGACCCGCCCGTCCGCCACCGCGTCCTCGGCCAGCTCCGCGGCGTGGTCGATGTCCCTGGTCAGTTCGGTCCGCACGTCGCGGGCCCAGCGTTTCAGCGCCGCGGCGACGTCCGGCAGCGCACGGGCGCCGCGTCCACCGCCAGCGTGCGGGTTGACGATGAGCAGCAGCCGGCGACAGTCCACCTCGACCGCAGCCGGAACGGTTTCCAGGGGCTGTGCCATGGCTGTCGGCCTTTCTCGCATCCGCCGCGGCCCTTCCGCGGCTACCGCGGCACTGCTATGCCCGCCGCGGCCCTGCTACGTCCACCGGCCCTGCTCGGGTCCGTGCCGGTGGCGAGAGCCGAGCTTACGAGACATCTCGGATGCACCCGCGCCGCCTGGGTGTGCCGGTCGCGGATGTCGGCGTGCCGCTCACAGATGAGTGCTGTCGGCACCGAACGGCAGGCATGAGGTGATCATCTGGGCGTTCCGCAGGTCCTGGACGACGAGATGCTCCAGCAGCAGCGTTGCGGCGTCCGCCGGCCAGAGCACCACCCACAGCCATACCCCGCAGGCCTCACCCACGAAGGCGGCCCGGTCGGGCGGGCAGACGACCGGCCACAGCGCGGTCGGGTGCCCGGCAGCCTCGATCTTCTCCTCGGGCCTGTCGCCGATGCGCTCGGGATCGGTACCTGGCAGCCCGGCAAGCCGGGCGCCGAGGCCGATCCCCGGCTCCTCAGCGATGATCACAAGTTCCGCCGGCCCGCCGAGCGGGGAGGGGCCGCCCGCGGCAAACGCGGTCGCCCGCGGCCCGGTGCGGTCGTCACCAGCCCAGGAGACGCCGCTGGCGAACCAGTGGACCGGCATCGGCCAGGGGATCCATATCGGTGCCTTGGCAGCGTGCGCGAGGAAGAGCAGCACCTGCTCCCGGGAGGACACCGCCACCCGGTAGGGGCTGACATCCCCATGTTCGTCACAGCGCCACTGGCTGTTCCACAGATCGGGCGGATGCACTGTCCGCAGGCAGCGGGGACACGCAGGCGGGCTCGTCACCGGGCCGCTCCCCGGTGATGCGCGCCGCTGCCTGACAGTTCCACCGATCCGATGACTTCCCTCCGGTCATGTGCGGCAAACCTGCTCCGGGCAGACCTCACGAGCCGTGGCAAGACGGGCATCAGAGAGCTTTCCCCCGGGCATGCCGGTGTCCGTCGGTGTCCGTCGGGGTATGCCGGGCCCGGACCTTCAGGACTGTCGCGCGTGGCGTCACCCGTGTCAGGCTCTTGTGCATGAAAGTGGAGCAGTGGCTTCCATGAGCAAGGCCGAGCCGTTCTGGGTGGCGGGCCGCCCGGTAACGGGTTCGGCGACCTTTCAGGTCCGTCACCCGTGGGACGATCGTCTGATCGCCACGGTCGCGCGGCCGGATCCGGCGCAGGTGGACGCGGCCGTGGCCGCCGCCAGCACGGCGATGCCGGCGATGTCGGCCATGTCGGCCCACAGCCGGGCCGCGGCCCTCGCCCACGTTGCGGGCCGGATCGCCGAACGCGGTGAGGAGCTGGCCGCGCTCATCACCGCCGAGAGCGGCAAGCCGCTGACCTGGGCCCGGGTCGAGGTCGCGCGGGCATCCTCGACGTTTCGCTGGGGTGCGGAGGAAGCCCGGCGCTGGTCGGGGCACCTGCAACGGCTCGACACCGACCCGGCGGGGGCGGGCCGGGCCGCGGTGGTCCGGCGTTTTCCTCGTGGCCCAGTGCTGGGGATCACGCCGTTCAACTTCCCGCTGAACCTGGTCGCGCACAAGGTCGCACCCGCGTTGGCGGTCGGCGCGCCCATCATCGTCAAGCCCGCGCCGAAGACGCCGTTGTCGTCCCTGCTGCTGGGCCAGCTGCTCGCCGAGACAGACCTGCCCGAAGGCGCGTGGTCGGTGCTGACCGTGTCGAACGAGGCTATGCCCGGACTGGTCGCGGACGCCCGGCTACCGGTCGTGTCCTTCACCGGCTCGGCCCCCGTGGGCTGGTCGATCAGGGACGCGGTGCCGCGCAAGCACGTCGTCCTCGAGCTGGGCGGCAACGCGGCGGTGCTGGTGGCGGCGGACTGGTCCGCCGCCGCGGACCTGCGCTGGGCGGCCGGGCGGATCGCGACGTTCTCGAACTACCAGGCCGGCCAGTCCTGCATAGCCGTGCAGCGGGTCTACGCGGAGCGCGACGTGTACGAGGAGCTGCTGGCCGAGGTGAGCGCCGCGGTCGCCCGGCTGCGCACCGGCGACCCGGGCAACGAGGCGACCGAGGTGGGGCCTCTGATCGACCTGGCGGCGGCCGAACGGGTCGAGCGATGGATCAACGAGGCCGTCGAGGCGGGCGCGACGGTGGTCGTCGGCGGCGAGCGGGACGGCACCACGGTCGCGCCGGCTGTGCTGCGGGATGTTCCCCCGGACGCCCGCCTGGCGCGGGAGGAGGTGTTCGGGCCGGTCCTCGTCATCGAACCGGTCGACGGGCTGGACGAAGGCCTGGCCCGGATCAACGACAGCCCGTACGGCCTGCAGGCGGGGGTGTTCACCCGGGACGTGCGGGTGGCCTTCCGCGCGCACCGGGAACTCGACGTCGGCGGTGTGATCATCGGGGATGTTCCCTCCTACCGGGCCGACCAGATGCCCTACGGCGGTACCAAGGGGTCGGGGACGGGCCGGGAGGGCGTGCGGGCGGCCATGGCGGATCTCACCGTCGAGCGTGTGATGGTCCTGACCGGTATCGATCTGTAGGCCGGCAGACCTTGTAGGCCGGTATCGATCTGTAGGCCGTAGCGGGCGGATGTGCGGCTGTCAGGACGGCAGTTTGCGGAAGTCCCAGCTTGTGATCTTGCTTGGAGTGATCCGGAGCCAGGCATGCCGGCCGTCGTGGGCCATCGTGGCGCGGCCGGTGTACTTGCCGGCGAACAGCCGCTCGGGCCCGGCGAGTTCCGGATCGGGCGCGCCCGTGCGCGGGATGTCCCCGACCGGCTCGGCTGTTCCCTTGATCTCGACGCCCCGGAGTTCCTGGTACTGCTCGCCGGCATCCACGACCACGGCGACCCGCGGATCGCGGACGATGTCCGTCCAGCGCTGGCTGCGGACGACGGAGTTCAGCCACAGGGACGCGCCGTCCCAGACGAACCACAGCGCGGCCACATGCGGACCGTCACTACTGAGAGTAGCGACCCGGCAGGTTCGTTCCGTCGCGAGGAAAGCGTCGACCTCGGTGGGGGCCATCGCGATCGCCCGTCCGCGACGCTGCTCCCGAGCCGGCATGCTGGCACGCTCCATTCCGCATCAGCTGATCAGCTGTATCAGCTGGTTTTCTGTGGGCCTGGTTTTTCTGTGGGCCTTGCCAGCCAGCCGGCAGCGGGATGATCCGGGCCATCGTGGCGTAGGGAGGCAGCCGAATGCCAGTGGTTACCGAGCGTCGCGGACGGATTCTCGTCGTCAGCCGGCTAAGAGCGCCCGGCAATAGGGACGCGGCGTCGCGGGGCTGGGGCACGCACCTCGCCGTGTTGTCGTCGGTCGCCACCCAACACCAGGGTGGCTCCCTCCTCCGCCTCGCGATCTACGCACCCCAGCCCCGCTCCTTGAACCACGCCCCTATTGCCGGGCGCTCTAAGCCGTCAGATGTGGCGCCCGCCGGAGATCTCCAGCACCGTCCCGGTGATGTAGCTCGACAGCTCGCTGGCCAGGAACAGCGCGGCGCCGGCCACCTCGGCTGGTTCGCCCGCCCGTCCCAGCGGGATCTCGGTCAGCTTCGACTCCCAGACGTCCCGCGGCATCGCCTCGGTCATGGCGGTCCGGATCAGACCAGGCTGGATGGCGTTGACCCGCACCCCGCCCTTGGCCAGCTCCTTCGCGGCGGCCTTGGTGAGCCCGACGATGCCGGCCTTGGCCGCGCTGTAGTTGGTCTGGCCGAAGTTGCCGACCTTCCCGGAGATCGACGACATGTTGATGATCGAGCCGCCGCCCTGCTCCTTCATGGCGAGACCGGCTGCCTTGGTGCCGAGCCACGCGCCGAACAGGTGGATGTCGATCACGAGCCGGAAGTCGTCGGCGGACATCTTCTTCATGCTGGCGTCGCGGGTGATGCCGGCGTTGTTGACCATGATGTCGATCCGTCCGTACTCCCGCTGGCAGGCCTCGACGAGCGCCTGGACGTCGTCCTCCCTGGTGACGTCCGTGCGGACGGCGATCGCAGGCCCCAGCTCCTTCGCGGCCTCGGCGGCTTTCTCGACGTTGATGTCGGCGAGCACCACCCTGGCGCCGTTGGCGACGAAGAGCTGGGCGATGGCGAGCCCCAGGCCCTGCGCGCCACCGGTGATGACAGCCGCCTTGTCCTCGAGCAGTCCCACGGGTGTTCCCTTCCCCACGCGTCCGGGCGCGCCGACGGCGCGCATCTCATCGGCTCCGCCGCAGCTCAGGCGGGTCCTTCTCAGCAGTAATACCGCGCCCGGCCGGTCGCGGGCGCGTGATCGCGCCCGGCGCGGATGCTGGCGGGGGACGGCCGCTCTCAGCCGGTTGGGCGGCTGGGCAGCGGCCGGCTGGGCGGCGGCACTGCCCGATGTGTCTCCGGCTGCCGGCTTCTGATGTCGACAGCTCCGAAGCCGTGCGTGGTCTGCGCACCGACCCCGGCGATCGCCGCGAACCGCATGAGCGCGCCGAACACCTCAGCCGCGGTCGCCGACGCCGTCTTCAACAGGCGTAGCTCGGCCTCGCCCACGAAACCGACCTGGCGGATCTGTTCGGTAAGGGCTCGCGTAAAAA
>NZ_CAKJTM010000122.1:0-4628 GCF_917627345.1 Protofrankia sp. CiP3
GCCGAGCGCTTGGCCCTGCCCGCCGGTGCCACCACCGCCGCCGCCCCCCGCGCCGACCAGCACCCGGTCGGCTAGCTGGCAGGTCAGTGCCGCACAGCCGGCATTGGCCATCCGCACGTCTGAGGAGCCGCCGCCGGCGGCGCCGTTGCCGCCGTTGCTGGGCGCGGACCCGCCGGCTCCGCCCGAGGCGTCACCTGGGCCGCCCGCCACGCCGCCGTTGGACCCGCCAAAGCCGCCCAGCGCGCCCTGCCCGCCGGCGGGGCCGTTGTTTTTACCGCCGGACCGGTTGGCCGTGCCGTCGGCACCCCGGCCTGCGACGTCGACCTGGAGAACCTGGCCGGCGGCCAGCCCGGACAGTGTCCCGGCCGCTTGGCCGCCGCCACCACCGGGCCGGCCGGTGATGTCACCCGTCGGCGAGCCGCCGTGTGCGGCATCGCCGGCCACGAAGTAGTGGCCACCCTGGGCTCCGGTAACCGTGATCTGCACCGACGTCACCCCGGCGGGCATGGTGAACGTGTCCGAGCCCACCCGCTGGTAGGTGCAGGTCGATCCGGACAGCACACCCGAGATGCCGCAGGGATTGCTGTCCGCGGCCGCCGTGTCCCATGGGGTCAGTGTTACCACTGATGCGGCGATACCCACGCTCAGCACCGTGCCGAGCAGCGGCGCCGTCTGTAAGAGCGCCCTGGGCAGCGCCCAGGCTCGACGATTCCGATTCATAAACCGCTTCCTCTCGCGTCCATTCAGTGCTCCGGCGGTTTCCAGCGGTCAGCGCACCGCCTGCCTCACAGCAGAACCCTCGGCAGGAGTTCGAATCGGGCTGTTGGGGCAGGTAAGAGGCTTGCCCGATCGCGATCAAGCTTGCCGAGCCCCTGCTCCCAGCACGATGCGGACGGTGCGCTGGCCCTCTGCATCCAAGGGGGGGTATCAACCGATAGGCGCACGCCACCGCCGCGCTGAACGGCGGCTACTGACATTGTCCGGAGCGTGGCCCATCCACGGTGTTGCCGTTCTGCCGCAGTGTGGGTTCGTTGCCGCTGCAGGTCAGGGGACCGGTGACGTGGTTGGCGTCAAATGTGGGCACAGCGTTCTCCGGTAGCAGGCCGCTGCCGCTGTTGGCGGTGATCCGTACAGGTCCGTTGATCGTGTTGGTCGAGGTTTCGAGGCCGCCGCTGTTGGCATCCAGCGTCAGCGGGCCGTTGATGGTGTTACCCGTGCATGCCGTTGCGTCGTTCCGCTCCGTACCGATCAGCACGTATCCACCGCTTGCCCGGATGCTGACCGGTCCGTTCAGCGTCGACCGGCAGACGGTGACCGCGAGGGCGCCGCGGGCGGAGACAGGACCGGTGACCTCAGCGTCCGACACGGCCAAGGCGCCACCGGGGCGCACGGTGACCGGGCCATCCTGCCTGCCGCCGGGGCCGATGCACAACGACTGGTCGGCGGCCACCGTCAGGGGCCCGTGCCGCGGTGTCGTCGTGCACGGCTGGCTGAATCCGACGGTGATCTCGGTGGGGCCTGCCGTGCCGCTCGGCGCGAAACCCGGGTCTCCGCTGTACCTGGCGGCGATCGGATGTGCCCCGGGCTGGAGTTTGCTGATACTGAGGCTGGCCTGACCGTCGCTGAGCGGCACGGTCGCCAGCGGTGTCGTTCCGTCCGAGAACGTGACCGTCCCGGTTGGGATGCCCGCGGCCGGGTTCACGGAGCCCACGCTGGCGGTGACGGTCATGGCATGCCCGAACAGCGGGGTGGACGTGCTCGGGGCCAGCGTGATCGCGGTTCCGTACCGGAACGAGACGATCGCCTTGCCAGTGCCGTGGTTGACGCCCGGGATGAGGGAGACGTCGGTTGCCGCCGGCGTCGCGTACCCGCTTCCTCCACCGCCACCTGCCCCGACGAAACCGCCGGGGTTCCCACCGCCGGAGCCGCCGCCACCGCCGAAGTAGCCACCGCCGTTGCCGCCACCGCCACCGTTACCGCCTGGGCCGCCGCTGCCCGGGTTGGGCTGACCGGTGTTGGGATCGATATCACTGCCTGGTATTCCAGGACCACCGACCGCGGAGTTGGGGCTGCCGGTCCCGGGTGCGGTCTGGGTCCCGCCACCGCCAGCGACACCGGATCCCGCGGGGCCGCCGCCCTGGCCGCCGGCCTCTCCGGCGGGACCGCCGCCGTTCCCGCCACGCAGCAGGGGCCCACCGTTACCGGCACCGCCACCGCCGCCCGCCAGCAGCACCCGATCGGGCTGGCCGAAGGGGGCGAGCCGCACCTCCGAGCCGCCGCCACCAGACCCGCCCCCGCCGTGTGCACCGCCGCCGCCGGATCCGTGGCCGAAGCCGCCGGGCCGGGCGAACTCGCCGTGCCGGGAGGTGCCGGGTATCCCGGCGGCACCCACGGTGATCTGGAGAATCTGCCCCGGGCTCACCGCCAGGGTCGCGCGGGTCTCACCGCCGAGCCCGCCGGGTGCTCCCTCGTTCGGCTGCTGTGGCGCAACGAAGCCGGCCGCGCTGCCCCCCTCGGCTCCGAACAGGTCGACGCTCACGCTGGTCACCCCGTCCGGCACGGTGAAAGTGTCCGTACCGGACGCGGCATAGGTGCAGGTGGGTGACGGTGCGCTGAAGACCCCGCCCGCGCCGCAGGGCCCGGCTGTACTGGCCGGATCAGCAACCGCGGTGAAAGGCGCTCCCACAATGACGGCCACGGCACCGATAGCGCAGGCCGCCACCACAGCCGTGGATCTGGACATGCTGGAACAACGACGGTTCACGGGAATCAACGGCGCCTTTCCGGTCCTGCGTTGGATGGCCGGTGGTGGGTGGATGGATCGCGACACGGCCTAGACGCCGTCGTTGGCACACAACACCCAGCTATCGGAGTAGGTGTTCGACGAGCTTGAGCCCCCGGTGTGGGTGGAAGCTGTCCAGTACGCCGCCGTGGTGGTTCCATCGCTGACAGCGCTGCCACCCGAATCGCTGGGAAAGCTTCCGTTGAGGTGATCACCGCCTGAGCCTGGTCCGGTGAAGTTGGTGGTTGTCACGCTGCCACCGCTGACAGCGGCGCCGCCGCTGACCAATTTCCCGTCCTGGCCGCCACAGCCGACCGTCACTGTCTGGCCGGTGGTGGCTGTGGTCGGCCCGCTTACCTCGCTGTACCGGACTTTCACGGTGACACCACTGACGTTGATGTTGTTCCCGCTACAGATCGCGTAGGCGTAGGTCGTGTTGTTGCTGCTGCCTCCGCCGCCGTCCCAGCCGACAGCGGTCCAGGAATCCGGATTGGTCTCACCGTCGGCCGCGGCTTTCTGCCCGTAGCTGTGTCCGGAGTTGTTGAAGGTGGGGAAGCTGGCGATCGGCTTGAGGCTCCCGACGCTGGCCGGGGTGGTACGGGCCCCGCCGCCGAGCAGGACCGTGCTGGCCGGGCAGGTGGCGGTGACGAGGCCCACCGTCGAGCCTGACGTGGGGCCTGCGATCTTGTTCATGACCACCTGGATATGGTTGATCAGATTGCTGGTGAAACACACCGCGTAGGGAGTGGTGGAGAAGGAGCCATTGACCGCTCCCCCGCTTCCGCCGATACCGAGCCAGTGCGTCACGTCGGTGCCGACGACCCCGGTCGAGCCGGTGTATTCGGCGCTGCCGTCGGCGCTGGGCTCAGTGCCCATCACATGGTTGCCGTTCGACGATGAGCCGGTGCCAATGGCCTGGTTGATCCCACCTCCCGAGACAAGGCCGCTGGCGCAGTCCGCGTGGGTCGAGATCTCGGCAAAGGTGGACCCGGGTCCGCTGGTGGCTCCCGGGGTTTTCACGGTGACGCTCACGGTGTTGGCGTACGCGGCTCCCGGCACCGCTACGGCCAGCAAAGCACCTGCGATCAGCGCTTTTTCCAGGATGGGATGCCGCAGCGATATCTTCCTCATCGGATTCTCGACTCTCCCTCGCGGGCTTCGACACAGTCGACATCTGTGTGCGGCCCTGTTGAGAAACGGTGCGCACGGAACGGAAACGAAAATAATTCCTTGATCAATGGGCGTCGTGGGACGCGCCACGCTGATGGTTCCTGGCAAGGCCGCGGGCCACCCCGATACCGGGATATGAGGATGAGTTGTACTGGTGTGGCCGAGAACACGGCCGGGGGTTTTTCTGGATGCGGCGAGCCAGACAGCTGGCTTCCGGAAAACGTCCTAAAAGCCGACCGGTCAGCCCGTTTTTCTCGGCGGCTGCCTCGGTCCTCGAGACCGGGCACACCGGGCAGAACTGGTCGCCTGATCGCCGGTTTCGGACTGGCCTCCGAAGTTACCGGTCGCGGACCAGAAACTCGGATCGTGCGTGCCCTCGGTGAGGGGCACGCCAGCCCCGTCGCCGGGGTAGGAGCCCTTGCCCCGCAGCCCATTGATCGGGACAGCTGGGGCGGCCGCACAGAGCGCGGCGGCCGAGCTGTTGCGGGCCGACCATACCGACGCTGTGCCTAAGAGCGCCCGAGGATAGGGCGTTCGATCAGCGAGCGGCTTATCCGCGCCCGATCCGGCAAGGCGGAGGAGGAAGGCGCCCTGGTGGTGGGCGCCGACTGACGACAACGCGGCCGGGCGGGACGCGGGGAGCCGCGAGCCGGACAGTCCTATCCTCGGGCGCTCT
>NZ_CAKJTM010000122.1:5111-12311 GCF_917627345.1 Protofrankia sp. CiP3
TCCGCCGCCTTGCGATGTACGCACCCCAGCCCCGCTCCTTGATCCACGCCCCTATTGCCGGACGCTCTAAACCGGTGTTCCTCGTGGAGCCCTTGCCGATCATCTGATCGTCCTTCGTCGATAGCGCACGTGACCTGGTGAAGATGCGGCCATGTCCCTGGCCCCGGCCGCGAACACCCACAAGTGGCCGCACACCGGCAGGAGCTCTCCCGAGCAACGCTTCGTACTCACGACTGCCCCCGTGCAGGAACTCAACCCAGCTGGCATGACTACGCAGGCGCGAACTCTAGCAGGACATCGAGTACGCATCTACGGACTTTTTTGCTTCTTCCATCAATATTTTCGGAACAGCTGAGTCCTGATCTCCACGCACGACGGAATACTGCTGACAGTAATGAAAGTCCACTCATAGAGTGACAGAGTCATGGTGCGCCCATAGGGATCTCTGCCGCGGCTGGAACGGCCACGGGGAGCTGCTCGCCCGGCTCTTCGCTGGTCAGGCCCTTCGCTGAGCACACGAACAGGGGCATGGCCGGGACGATTCGTCCTGGCCATGCCCCTGTGGTTAGCACTGCCCCCGGGGTTGCTGTCCCCGGGTCACTGTCCCGGATCGTCGGCGGTGAGCCCGATCAGGCGGAAGGCTCCGAGCCGACGATCGACACGAACGACACGCACTCGCCGGGCCCGCCGCCCAGGTTGTGGGTCATGCCGAGCTTCTTGCCCGCGGCGACCGTGGAGATCGTGCGCTCCGGCGGAGCCTCGCCGCGCAGTTGCAGCCAACACTCGAACATCATCCGCAGGCCGGACGCCCCGATCGGATGCCCGAAGGCCTTCAGGCCACCGTCCGGGTTCACCGGCAGGTCACCGGTGAGGTCGTAGGTGCCGGCGAGCACCTCCTTCCAGCCGAACCCGCGCTCGGCGAAGCCGAGGTCCTCCATGAGGACGAGCTCGGTGGGGGTGAAGCAGTCGTGCACCTCGGCGAGGGCGATCTCAGCCCGTGGGTCGGTCACGCCGGCCTGGGCGTAGGCGTCCGTGGCCGAGGCGACGACCTCGGGGAACGTGGTGTAGTCGTAGCCCGGGTCGGAGTTGCCGGTAGCCGGTCCGGCGATGAACGACAGCGCCTTGATATAGATCGGCTTGTCGGTGTAGCGGTGGGCGTCCTCGGCCCGCACCACGATGGCCGCGGCCGATCCGTCGCTCACACCGGAGCAGTCGAAGATACCCAGCGGGCCGGCGACCAGCGGCGCGTTGCAGATAACGTCCTTGGCCACCTCCTTGCGGAACTGCGCCCGGGGGTTCTTCGCGCCGTTGACGTGGTTCTTCCAGGCGATACGGGTCAGGACATCCTTCATCTCGTCGGTGTCCACGCCGTACTTCTTGGCGTAGGCAGGCGCGAGCAGGCTGAAGTTCGCCGGCGCGGTGGTGTCCGAACCGGTCCCGTCGGACGGCGGGGCGGAGCCGACCAGGCCGGAGAACCCGGAGTCCTTGAGTTTTTCCACACCGATCGCCATGGCGATGTCGTAGGCGCCGCTGGCCACCGCGTAGCAGGCGTTGCGCAGCGCCTCCGAGCCGGTGGCACAGTAGTTCTCCAGCCGGGAGACCGGCTTGTAGGGCAGCCGCAGCGGACGCGAGAGCGTCAGCCCGGAGTTGCCCGAACCCATCGTGCCGAGCCAGTAGGCGTCGACGTCGTCCCGGGAGAGCCCCGCCGAGGCGTAGGCCGCCTGGGAGGACTCGATCAGCAGGTCGTCGACGGAGGAGTCCCAGCGTTCCCCGAACGACGTGCAGCCCATGCCGACGATGGCAACCTTGTCCCTGATCCCGCGTGACGCCATCTCAGGCCTCCTGCCCATCGGTACCGCCCGCGGCCCGCACCGGGCGGGCCTTCCAGAAGTAGTTGTGGATGCCCCGCGCGGTGTTCACCTTGCGGAAGGTCATCTCGACCCGGTCGCCGATGGCGACGCTGTCCGGGTCGACATCGGTCAGCTCGCACTTGAACCGGCCGCCGCCGTCGATGTCGATAACCACCGCGACCAACGGCGGGCTCGGGGTGAAGGCAAGCCGGTCGATCGTGAAGGTCGCCACCGTGCCGTAGGTGTCGGCGAGGCGTTGCGGCGTCATGTGGTCCACCGCACCGCACGCCCGGCAGACCCGGGCGGGCGGCAGATGCCGGGTGCCGCACTCGTCGCAGCGGGAGCCGGTGAAGCCGTACTTCCAGCCGGCGTTGCGCTCGGCCGGCGGGGCGGCGTAGGCGTCAGGGTCGGGACGCCGGGGTGGTTCGGTCGAGAGCCGGCCCCGCCAGGTGAGGAAGTCGGCGTATCGCAGGGTGTCCCGCCCGCCGGCGATCTGTGTCGCCACCGAGAGCGCGGGCCGGCGGGCGGCCAGGGCCTCGGTGGTACGCAGCGCCACCGCGGTCGCGCCGTCCCCGAGGACGACGACGACGATCGTCCTGCCCGCCTCGGCCCTGTCGAGGGTGTCGGCGAGCAGCAGACCGGCGTGGGCGGTCCCGGTGTTGCCGACGCTCTTGGCCAGCCCATCGACGAGGGCGTCGGCCCGTACGCCCGCGCGTTTGGTGAAGGCGGCCACCGACCGCGCGTGCAGGCCGGTCACGATGAGGTGGTCGATCTGGTCCGGGGTCAGGTCGATCCGCTTGAGCAGATCGGCGAAGGCCCGGTCGGCGAGCGGCACGTAGATCGACTCACCGAACCGCTCCTCCCAGACCCGCGAGTGGTCGTCCCCTGGGACGCGCCACCGGTCGAGGAACTCCTCGGTGGCCGAGGCACTCGCGAGAATCTCGGCGATCACCGGCGCGTCCGCGGTGCCCGGCCCGACGAGCAGCGCAGCCGCGCCGTCACCGCCGTCACGCTCGTCCGCGCCACCGGGAAGGCCGGTGCGGATGTCCGACAGCACGACCAGCGTCGGCTCCGTCGCCGCGTTCGCGGCCAGCAGCGCCCCCACGCCAGACCGCACTGAACCGATCATGTCGACCGCGAGCACGGATTCGTCCAGTCCCAGGGCGGCGTGGATGGCCGTGGCATTGGTCTTGTCCAGGTAAGCCGGCGCCGTCGTGGCGAAGTAGAGCTGCTTGGGACCGGACGCGTGTGGGCCGGCGGCGGCCGCGGACCCCCGCAGCGCGGCCCTCGCCGCTTCCACGCCCAGGGACGTCGTGTCCTCGTCGTAGGAGGCCACCGTGCGTGTGCCGGAACCCCCACGGGCACCAAGCGTGGCAGCCACGGCCTTGCGCTGGAGCCGGTGGTAAGGCAGGTAGGCGCCGTAGGCAAGTAGACCCGACATCGTTCTCCCGACGCAGTGTGGCGGAGCTGACCGCTCTGTCGTGGCGGACGTGGGCGAGACTCGGCACTTCCACGTAACGGCAGAGGACATGTAATGAGTCAGATGCTTGCACGATTTCTAGTAGTGGGCAAGCAACCGCGAAGGTCGCCCGCCAACCGACGGGAGGCCACGTGCGCGGCAATCCTTACACCCAAAATAGTTATATGATATGACGCCAACAGGGACCCGCCAGAGAGGAGCACGGCAGATGACCGAGGCACTTGAGGGCAAGGTCGCCATCGTGACTGGCGCCGCCCGCGGGATCGGGGCCGCCATTGCCGCCGCGCTCGCACAGGCGGGTGCCGCGGTGGCCGTGGCCGATCTCGACGGCGCCGCAGCCGCCGCGGCCGCGGACACACTGACCGCCGACAAGCCGGCCGGACGCGTCCTCGGCGTCACCCTCGACGTCACCGACACGGCAAGCGTGCTCGCCGCGGTCGAGGGGGTGCGGGCGGAGCTCGGAGAGATCGACATTCTCGTGAACAACGCCGGGGTCGATGTGATCGGCCCGTTTGTCGACAGCGACGAGACAACCTGGCGACGCCTGGTGGACGTCAACCTGCTCGGCACCATCCGCTGTAGCCGGGCAGTCCTCGACAGCATGCTGGAACGCCGGTCCGGACGCATCATCAACATCGCGTCGGACGCCGGGCGGGTCGGATCGTCCGGCGAGGTGGTCTACTCCGCCACCAAGGGCGGGGTCATCGCGTTCGCCAAGGCACTCGCGCGCGAGGTCGCACCCAGCGGGATCACAGTCAACGCCGTCTGCCCCGGCCCGACCGACACCGCCCTGCTCGACCAGGTCGCCGAGGTCAGCCAGCGCCTCTACGACTCGCTTGCGCGAGCCGTCCCGATGAAGCGGATCGGGCAGCCCACCGACATCGCCCCGGCCGTTGTCTTCCTCGCCGCCCCCGCCGCCGGCTACATCACCGGACAAACACTGTCAGTCAGCGGCGGATTGACGATGAGCTAAGAGCACCCGAGGATAGGGCGTTCGATCAGCGAGCGGCTCATCCGCGCCCGATCCGGCAAGGCGGAGGAGGGAGGCGCCCTGGTGCTGGGCGCCGACTGACGACAACGCGGCCGGGCGGGACGCGGGGAGCCGCGAGCCGGACAGTCCTATCCTCGGGCGCTCTAAGGACGCCCGGCTACAGGCGTGCGCACCAGCCCCGCGACGCCTGTTCCGCCGCTCAGTCCATACCTTGCCGAATTAGCTTACTAATTATATTCTCTTTTAGAATATCGCCTGTAGCCAGGAGCTGCCGTGAACTTCGCCTTCAGCGAGGAGCAGGAAGAGCTACGCCGCACCGTGCGTGACTTCCTGGAGGATCTTTCTCCGGAATCCGAGGTCCGGCGTCTCATGGAAACCACCGAGGGTTACGACTCGGGCGTGTGGACGAAACTGGCGGGCGAACTCGGCCTGACTGGCCTCGCCATCCCTGAGGAGCACGGCGGTGCCGGCTACGGCTTCGTCGAGGTGGGCATCGTTCTGGAGGAGGCGGGCCGCGCGCTGCTGTGTGCGCCGTACTTCTCCACGGTCGTCCTCGCGGCGACAACGCTCGTCGCGAGTGGCGACGACGCGGCTCAGAAGGACTTCCTGCCGGGCATCGCCAGCGGCGACATCCGCGCCACGCTTGCGTTCACCGAAGAATCCGGCCGCTGGGACGCCGACGGGATCACACTTCCCGCGACCCGCAGCGGCAACGAGTGGCAGCTGAGCGGATCCAAGACCTACGTGCTTGACGGCCATACCGCCGACCTCGTCCTGGTAGCGGCCCGCACCACCGCTGGAGTCAGCCTGTTCGCTGTGCCCGGTGACGCGCCCGGTCTCACCCGCACCGCCCTGCCGACCATGGACCTCACCCGCAAGCAGGCCCGGCTCGACTTCGACAGCACCCCCGCCAGGCTGATCGGTGCCGACGGCGACGGCGCAACGGTTCTCCCGCGTGTTCTCGACACAGCGGC
Source organism: Protofrankia sp. CiP3 (assembly GCF_917627345.1). Taxonomy (NCBI): domain Bacteria; kingdom Bacillati; phylum Actinomycetota; class Actinomycetes; order Frankiales; family Frankiaceae; genus Protofrankia; species Protofrankia sp. CiP3. Next base: position 10,407 of record NZ_CAKJTM010000122.1, read on the forward strand.
CATCGGCCTCGCCGCCGAGCAGGTCGGCGGTGCCCAGAAGGTCCTGGAGATGGCCGTCGAGTACGCCAAGATCCGGGTACAGTTCGGCCGGCCCATCGGCTCCTTCCAGGCCATCAAGCACAAGTGCGCGGACATGCTGCTCGACGTGGAGTCGGCCAAGTCCGCCGCGTACTACGGCCTGTGGGCGACCGCCGAGAGCAACGACGAGCTGCCGGTCGTGGCCAGCGTGGCCAAGTCCTACTGCTCGGACGCGTTCTTCCACTGCGCTGCCGAGAACATCCAGGTACACGGCGGCATCGGCTTCACCTGGGAGCATCCCGCCCACCTCTACTTCAAGCGGGCCAAGACCTCGCAGCTCCTGCTCGGCGACCCCGCCTACCACCGCGAACAGCTCGCCCAGCGGATAGGTATCTAGGCTGCCAGGCCGCCGGCCGCGTGACCGCGGTTCTGTCCGCGCGGCCGGAGACCTCGGGCGAGCTCAGCCGAAGGGCGTCCGTCGGCGACGCCAGGAGCGTGTGCGACCAGACACCTCCCTGTTACCCGGCGACGCAGATCGAGCATCGATCAGCTAGATTATTGTCCAAGCGACCGCGCAGGGGACACCTCTACTCACCCGCCTCCGGCACCCAACGCCGGGTCACCACTCCCGTTCCGCGGCGGTGCCAACGAGCAGGAGGAATCCATGGCGACCGAAGACCGGGTCCGTGTGCCCAAGGCCGGCGAGATCGTCGCCAGCCATCTGCGCCGGCAGATCATCCTAGGCAAACTCGACGAGGGGACAGCGCTTCCGTCCGAGGCGGTTCTCATGGAACGCTTCGGAGTCTCTCGGCCAACCCTACGCGAGGGGTTCCGGGTCCTGGAGTCGGAAGGGCTGATCAGCGTACGCAGAGGCGCCCGCGGCGGCGCCCGTGTGCACCTGCCGACCGGGGACACCGCAGCCCGGTACGCGGGTGCGATCCTCCAGTACCGGGGCACCACGCTCGCGGACGTCTACGAGGCACGCGCGCTGCTGGAGTCCCGCGCCGCGGGCCTGCTCGCCGACCGGCACGACGCCGATGACCTCACGCGGCTCAACGAGACGCTGGCCAAGTGCCAGGAGACCCTCGACGACCATGAACAGTTCATGTTCATCGATGCGGAGTTCCACCTCCTCGTCGTCGAGCTGGCGGGCAACCGGACGCTCCGGCTGCTGGTCGGGATGCTGTACCGCATTGTCGAGTCCGCCACCATGTCCTCCCACATGGCGCGCGTCAGCAACCCCGACCAGCAGCAGACCCTCGTCGGCAAGGCACATCGCGCCAACACCAAGCTCGTCCAGCTCATCCGCAATCATCAGACCGAGGATGCGGAGGCCTTCTGGCGCCGGCACCTCACCGCCGTCGGCAAGATCCTTCTGGAGGACGCCGACAAGCAGACCGTCCTCGATCTCCTCAGCTGAGTTCCACGCCGAAGGGCGCCAAACCGCCCGGTGGCCTCTGTCTTTCACTGAGATCGGTGGCGGAGCTGGCCTTGACCAAACGTTGCCGAACAGGTCGTACAAGCGCCGCTGGTCTGCGCCCCCGGCGGTGACCACGCTGGAACAGCCAGGTCCGGACGTGGTCCCGATGGTCCCGCCACCACAGCGGCCAAGCGCGGCGGTCTCCGTTCCTGACTCGACAACGTAGGTAACATATGCCGTTAGGGTCATAGTCGGGTGATGAGGAGGCCGGATGACCTGGTCGATCATCGTGGTTGAGCCGGCACTGTCGTGGCTGCACGCACTCCGTCGCGGCGACCGCCGGACGCTCCTACTGATCAGCCAGGCAATCCAGGCGCTCAGCATCGAGGGTCCCGCCCTCGGCCACCCCCTCGTCGACACGGTGCGGGGATCCCATCTGGCCAACCTGAAGGAGCTACGACCCGGGT
>NZ_CAKJTM010000123.1:0-11660 GCF_917627345.1 Protofrankia sp. CiP3
GGCAGCGGTGGCAATGGCGACCGCGATCAGCACCACCTCGGTATGTTCCAGGAACAGCACGACCAACGTCGGCCAGCGTTGAGAGAGATAGTCCGCGAAGCTCATCAGCGTCTCCAGCTCGTTGACGGCGTGGCCGCGGGAGTCGGCTCCCGGTCCGGGCCGGCGGGGTTCGGTGGACGCGTCAGCACGCCGGCCAGGAACTCATCCAGGCATTCGACGGGCTTTCTGAAGGCATGAGTGTCATCAACATCCATTCCATGTGGCCGCGGTCTTCGAGGAACTCCAGGCACGTGGGTTCACCGGCCCGCTCGTGCGGTGAACCCCCTGCGTAATGTTTGCCTACTTTACGTAGCAGCGCATGACTTGGCAACAACATGCCAAGGGCGTACGGATGCACGGAGAAGAAGCGGAACCCGCCATGAATTCCGTTCCTACCGGAGATCAGTTTTCGGGAAGAGTGCCACGCCCTGGTGAGTGTGACATATACAGCGATGTTGTCCATACGGGATGACAGTGGGCTTCATGACAGGTCCACGCCATCGTCGGGATGCCACGGCCGAGCGCTTCCCCGCCCAGTTCCCCACCGGTTCCGTTGCCAGGGCCGCATAGCCCCGGAGATCACGTCGAACGCCTTGTTGATCCGGCCTCCGCGGGCACGCGCCGCGTGATAGATCATGAATCATGCTTGTAGCTTTCAGCGCGACACCGATCGGATTCGGCGAGGACGTCGGCGACCTGGTGGCCGAAGCCGTGCGCGTGGTCCGTGCCAGCGGCCTCCCCAACGAGACGAACGCGATGTTCACGATGATCGAAGGAGAGTGGGACGAGGTCATGACGGTCGTGCGACAGGCGGTCGATGCCGTCACCGGGGGATCCAGACGGGTAAGCCTCGTGCTCAGGGCTGATATTCGTCCCGGTGTCACCGACGCGCTGCACAGAAAGGTCGCCTCGATCGAGCGGCGGCTTGCCGGGCCCGCGCCAGCCGGTGACCCGCGGTAAGCAGCCGGCCCACCAGCCGGCACTTTCCGTTCCGCCGCTTCCCAGCGCTTCCGCCGCTTCCCGCCGTCGCGGCGGCCCCAGCCGCGACGCGACGGCGCTCCGTCGGATGCCAGTCGTCGGATGCCAGTCGAGCGCACGGCCGTTGACGGGCTCGGGCTACCCGGCCACCACCTCCCGGATCTCCGCCAGGAGCCGCGCGACCTCGGTGGTGCTGCCCCGTTCCAGATGCCACCCCGCGATCTCAGTGAGTGCGCCTATTCGATCGAGCCGGACCGCCGTATCGTGGCTCTTCTGGACCGCGTCAGCCAGTACCGCCGCGATCTCGCTGACAGACTCGATCATGACGCCCTCCTGGTGACCATAAAGACGACGAAACCCCCGTACCCAGGGCTGGATCTGGTCGCGATACGGGGGCCTGCCGGAGTGGGATGAATCGGATGTAATTTCAGCCTAAGCATACAGATGCTCAGCTATGAGATGAATGTCGGGTTGCTCGATCCAGCTCACAGGCTCAGCCGGGGGTACGGGCTGCTGCGCCTTGATCCGCCGTCGCGCCCGGCCATATACAGATCTTGTAATGTGTGGATGGTGTCGGCTCGCGTCCAGTGCCACCCTGCTGAGAGCCGTGCGGTCCGGGTGCTGTTGACATGGGTATGACCGTCCGCGCGCGCCGAATCAATCCGGACGACGCCGAACGGCTGCGTGCCGTCCGGCTGGCGGCCCTGACCGATGCGCCCATGTCCTTCTGGCAGACCCTGGCGGGCGAGAGCGCCCGTCCCAGTGCGGACTGGCAGGCGCGCGCCTTACGCAACTCGGCAGGTGACGCACACGCGACCTTCCTGCTGGAACGGGACGGCCCGGCGGCCTACGACCCGGAACAGGATGACGGCCCGATGGGCATGGTCGACGTCTACCAGCCATCGCTGGCGCCCGAGTTCCGCGAACTGGCCGCCCTGTGGGTCGCGCCGGCCATACGCGGTACAGGGGCGGCCGACACGCTCCTCGACGCCGCCGTGGACTGGGCACGAACGGCGGGCGCGATCGGCGTCCGGCTGTGGGTCGTGCCCACCAACACGGCCGCGGTGCGTATCTACACCCGCCATGGCTTCGCGCTGGCCGGCGGCCCCGAACCCGACACGGACGACCCGGCGGGCAAGGTCTACGTACCGATGCTGCTCATGCTGGACAGCGATGAGAGTGCCCGAGGATAGGGCGTTCGATCAGTGAGCGGCTCATCCGCGCCTGGCAACTGCTGGTAGGCGGCGGTCCGCATCCACGGCTGGAACACGGTGGCGGTCGTGGTCGGTATCGGCCGGCGATCAATCGAGGTCGATGCCGCCATCGATGCCACCGTCGACGCAGTCGCCGATGCCGTCGATCTTCACCACCTTGGAGCTCCGCAGCACCTTTCCGCTCGCATCCAGCGCCCGCACCTGGAAGTACGATCCTGGGCTGTTCGTCGCGACCGCCGTCTCAAAGCCGGACCGGCTGGCGTGTTCAACGACCACCGCCAGGGAGTCGGCGTCCGGTCCGGCGAGCACCTGCCACGCTCTCGTCTCCGTCGAACCGTTCCAGGAGGCGTAGACGACGTGGTGCCCACCCTCGGCGCGCACCGCCACGCTCGGCGGGTAGTACGGAATACCGACCCACTCGTTCCGAAACGCTCGGTACGAGATGTTGGAACCCGGCATCTTCGCGTCGTAGCGCAGGTTTTGTAGGCCGTTGTTCTCGACGTTCCCCGCGACCGCGTACTCCGAATAGTACGAACTCTGCCCCCACCCGATGAACCTGTTGCCGTTTGCGAGCCGCTGGGTATTTCCCTGGGATGCCGAGTACAACGGTGGCTCATGATAGTAGGTCCGCACGGCGGTCGCGCTGTGGTTGCTGAAGTCAAGACCGAGAATCAGGCCGTGTGACTGCTGTTCGGGTGCGCCGCCCGGCTGGTTGCAACAGCCGTCGTCGAACATGCTGATCCTGTTTCCCGGCAGAAATCGCGCGTCGTGCTGCCAATAAAAATCCGCGTCAGGACCGAAGGTGAAGTCATTCTTCTTGCCGCCGAGCTGCCAGTTGATCGCCCCGGTGCCCCGGGCAACGTCATAGATCGCCCACATATTTCGAGCGGAGATCAACAACTGGTCTCCGGCACCCTCGTCGATCGAGTTCGCGTGATAAGGATCCCATACCCCACCGGATGACGAGGTATCAGCGGCTGACACCTCGGAGTCCGCCAGGTTCACGTGCTCCAGCATATCCCATGAAAAGACGAGCTTTCCCGTTGCGAGATCGACCTCCTGAACCTGGCTGTCCAGGACGGCCCCGTCCTTCGAGCCCCCATAAGGACGGAGGTCCATGGGCACTGGTCTGGACGCGAGGAACAGCGCGGTCCCCCGGCTGGTCAGGAGAAATTCGTGTTCGTCCGCGTTGAAACCGTTGCGGGCCGAGACCGTCCTGACCAGGCGATAGTTGGTGTCGTAAATGTAGTAGCATCCGCCCGGTTCGGGCGCGCCGCCCGGCAGATTCGTGTAGGTCGGCGGAATGGCAATGGATCCCTGCCACCAGGTCAGCACCGGCTGGGTCTTTCCAGTGTGGGAGTCGCGATAGGTCTGAACCTTGACGTCGGCGTTCTGGAGGGCCGCGGACGGCAGCGGACGGAACCAGACCGGGTCGCCGGAGTTGTCGACTGCCAGCGCCCCGGTCTGGCCGACCACCTGGCCAAGGCTGTAGGGACCGACAAAGATGTGCCCGGGAGCCGTGCCCGGTTGCCGCGCGGTCACGGTAACCCGCATGGGATGCAGGTCCGGCTCGGACGCGAAGCTCCACACGTCACTGCCTGACGTGATCGGCGCCGGCATGCTCGGCGTACCAACATCTCCCGACGGCGGGGCGGGCTCCGTCGCGCACAGACGGGACGAGTCGGGTTGCCAGTTCGCCACGGCGGGAGAGACCCCGCCCCCGACGACAAACCCAACAGCAAGCACACCCGCACCCAGGCCGCCCATCCCTCTTCTTGCACCGCGCGCCCACAGCTTTCGCATCGCCATTGCCGACCTTCCTTGGCGCCGGACGCCGCTGTCCGATTGAGGTACCCGAGCCCTTGGCACGGCTGTCATCCCGGTACCGTTTACGCGCACCGGTTCTGTTGCTCCACAGCATTGCGGAACGCCAGCAAGAATAGGCCGGAGCAAGTTTCTGCCGCCGCCGACACGCCGGCCAGCCGGCCGGTCCGGCTGGCGGGTAATCGTAATAGGACAGCTCCGGCGAGCCGCCCGCCCGGTCACCGCTACCGACAAAGTCAAGACTGTCGGCTCACGAAATGCATTGCCCGGAATTGGCGTACCCACCGTGCTGGAAGACGCGCTTCATGGAAAACACGCGTCAGCGCGGCACAGCGCCACATGTGCGCAGTTGGCCACAAGGAGCGGGATCTCGACCAGCGGATTACCTGCCAGCTGGCCTTGGAGCGACCGACAGCGGGGGACGCGGCAGCACGGGGCTGGTCAGACACTTCGGCGGCTGCCTGGGCCGGACCGTCCCATGTGCACATCGACCGCTGTCAGGCTGTGCAGAGAACCTCGCCGTGCAGGATCGAGAACCAGCCGTCCTCGGCCGCCGCCCAGTCCAGCCACGCGCACGAGATGCGCTGGAGGTCACGCTGGCCGGCCATCCCGGTTGCCACCAGCTGCCGGGCGAGAGCGGAATTCAGGATCCGGTCGGCCCACATTTCACCCCACCAGGCCCGATCCTGACAGGAGGAGAAGCACCAGGTGCTCGAGGTCGAGGTGACGGCGGCGAAGCCGGCCCGGCGTGCCCAGGACAGCAGCCTGCGCCCGGCGTCGGGTTCGCCGCCATTCGCGTATGCCGCACGGTGGTAGAGCGCCAGCCATTCGTCGAGCTCCGCGATGGCCGGATACCAGGTGAAGGCGGCGTAGTCACTGTCGCGCGCGGCGACCATGCCACCGGGCTTGCAGACCCGGCGCATCTCCCGGAGCGCCTGTACCGGATCGCCGACATGTTGCAGCACCTGATGGGCGTGGACCACATCGAAACAGCCATCGGGAAAGTCCAGTGCCTGGACATCGCCGACCACGAAGCTGATATTGCCCTGGCCTCGCACCCGCGCCTGCGTACGGGCGAGCTCAACGGCCGCTTCGGTGACCTCGACAGCCGTCACCCGCCCCGGAGCGATCCGGCCGGCCAGGTCAACAGTGATCGTTCCCGGGCCGCACCCGACATCGAGCAGGGCCATTCCCGGCCTCAGGTGAGGCAGCAGATATCCCGCGGAGTTCTCCGCGGTCCTCCAGCGGTGCGATCGCAACACCGATTCGTGATGCCCGTGCGTGTAGATCGCACGCCGCCCACCAGCTTGTGCTCCCTCATCGGCGTCCACCCGTTGACCGTAGCATCATGTTCTACCATTCGAGATGATCATCTCACTATATAAGATCGATCACCTCAGAAACTGCCCACCGGCAAGTGCGGACGCTTCGCCGACATCGGCGAGGCGTTCCCTTCGCTCCGGCCTTTCGCCCCAAGTCGATCTCCGCACAGTTCGGATCTTGAGAACGCCCGCTCATGTTCCATGCGGTGCCAGCGCATCCTCCGGTCCTCCACGCACGATGCGCACGCTGGCGTCAGCCGCTGGCGTCGTCCAGTTCGACGGGCAGGCGCCGCCGGGCTCTCTGCCTGACCTCGTCCGCGAGCGTGTCGGCGACGAGTAGCCGGGGCAGCAGCCCCGGCTCCGTGGTGAGCGCCCGGAAGACAAGCCCGACCGTGACATCGTGATCGGGCCGGCCCGTGACCGTCACCGGGTCGCCGCTCTGGATCATCCCCGCCTCGATGACACGCAGGTAGGCCCCGGGGACCGCCCTGTCGGTGAACGTCCTGACCCAGCCCTGTTCACCGAGCCATCCGGCGAACGTCCGGCAGGGAATGCGGGGGTTCGTGACCTCCAGCACGACATGGTCGCCGACCCGCCAGCGTTCCCCGATCAGCGCGGCTGTGATGTCGATTCCCACCGTGGTCAGGTTCTCCCCGAACACCCCGCATGGCAGCGGCCGGCCCAGCTCCACCGACCAGGTGTCCAAATCCTCCCGCGCGTACGCGTAAACAGCCTGGTCGTCCCCGCCGTGATGCCTCAGGTCGCAGACCCGGTCCCCGACCAGCCCACTCCCGCCGACGCCTTTGGGACCAGGAGCACGCACCTCGACAGCGGCGCTGACCGGCCTTTTGTCAATACCGGTCATACCGATTTCCGAGTACTCGGTACGACTGGCGGCCCCAAGATTCACTGACAGCAGAGAAATCATAATCAAACAGTTCTCGGACGCACCGCGGGCTCCCCTTCATGACATCGCCAGCCATGATAACGGACGGCTGTTATCGCTGCGGCTCCCACCGGAAGTGACGGACCGCGAACATCGAGGCAACGACGAACCAGATTGTCATGACGCCGATGTCACCCCAGGCGAAACCGTTGCCGGGTCCGTGGGGCAGCCGCGGGTCGAACGCGGCGAAGATGGTCTGGACCAGCGGCCGGACAGGGAACACGCTGGCGATGTGGGAGATGGTGGAGCCGGGCCTGACCGGGAAGAAGACCCCCGACAGGAAGAGGATCGGAAACATCACAAGATTGATGACCGCGGGGGCGGCGTCCGCGTTCGGCACCATCGCGGCCACGGCGACACCACAGGCGCAGAACGTCGCCGCCCCCACCACGAGCGCCACCAGCAGCGCAACGTAGTGACCCGGAAACGTCACGCCATAGAAGAGCACGCCGAACAGTGCCGTCAGGACCACCAGCAGGATCGCCACCAGAAGCTGGTTGATCAGCAGGCCCGCAAGAAAGTCCCGGGCCCGCAACGGCGTGCCGCGCTCCCGCTTCAGCAGACCCGAATCGCGGCGGATCGCCAGCTTCAACGCCACGTTCATGAAGCAGGCAGCGATCACACCATAGGCGATGATGCCCGGGATGAAGTACTGGTTGTAGTTCAATCCACCGAAGAAATCGATCGTGGTCCCGGTGTTCAGCGACGCGAAGATCACAAGAAACATCAGCGGGAAGGCGAAGGTGAAGAACGCCGACGCCGGATTACGCCAGAAGGTCAGCTGTTCGAACCGCGCCTGATGGACGATCAGCCGCACCTCACCGCCCAGCCCGCCGCCCACCCGCCCGCTCGGCCCGCGCCTCGCTTCGGTCACCCCGTCCCCCTCACGGCTGCCGTGCCCGACATGGCCGTGGCGTCGGCGCCGCCGTCAACGCCTGCGTCCGCATCTGCGCCTGCGCCTGTGCGTGCGCTGGTCAGTTGCAGGTAGACGTCCTCCAGGGTGGGACGGGTCACGGCCAGCCCAGGCAGTTCGTACCCGCGGTCGACGGCCCAACCGGTCAGGACGTGCAGCGTGCGGGTGGGTTCGCCGGTCTCGATCAGCACCTGCTCGCCGGTGACGGTGGCCGCCATCGGCAGGTCCGCCGCGCGTACCCCCGGCGGTGCGGTGAACGTGATGTGCGCGGCGGCGGTGTCCCGCCCGCCGAGGGAGTCCGGCGGGCCCTCGGCCACGATCCGGCCAGCCGCCATCACCGCGACCCGGTCGGCCAGTTGCTGCGCTTCCTCCATGTAATGGGTGGTGAGCAGGATCGTCGTGCCGAGATCACGCAACGACCGGACAAGATCCCACGCCCCGCGCCGGGCTGACGGGTCGAATCCGGTCGTGGGCTCGTCGAGGAACAACAGACGGGGCCGCCCGACGATGCCGAGCGCCAGGTCGAGCCGGCGCTGCTGCCCACCTGACAACTTCGCGACCCGCACCTTCGCCTTCTCCGTCAACCCGACCAAGGTGAGGACCTCGTCGGTGCGGCGAGGATCGGGGTAGTAAAACCGCCGCCGCTCCACCGTCTCGGCGACGGTGAGGTAGGGATCGACGGCAATATCCTGCAGGACGATGCCGATCCGCCGCCGGAGGTCGAGCGCGGTCGCCCTGTCCGCCGGGTCGTAACCGAGAACGCGGACCTCACCGGCGGCGGCAACCCGGTAGCCCTCCAGAACCTCCAGCGTCGAGGTCTTGCCGGCGCCGTTCGGCCCGAGCAGCGCGAACACCTCCCCGTGGGCGACGGTGAAGTCGATCCCGCGGACGGCCTCCAGCACGCCCACCCGCGGGCCGCGCTCGTCCAGCCGCCCGTTGCCATGCGCTGGCTGCCCGCCACGCCTGGGCTTCACCCGTCGCGACCCAGGCCGCGTCACCTGGAGCCCAGCCGGCCGAAGCTCATAGGTCTGCCTGAGCCCCCGGACGTCGATGGCGCTCCCCGCCTCCGCGCCGGCCGGTTCTGTCACCGTGAGGGATGACCTCATGCCCGGCAGGGTCTCATACGGAAGACATCGCCATCGCCGACAGGACGCCTTCGCGACACACCGTCCACATCCAGCGGACACGTGATCCTGCTACCGTATAGCGCTCATTCAATCACTACCTGTTATCACACCGGGAACGGCCCTGCGCGGCTGGGTTTCAGGGAGCACCCGCCAGCCGAAAGCAACACGATGATCACAATCGGCCACGCGCCCGACACGCCCCAGCACCAGGCCAGGCGCGGATTGTGACATTCTTGACCTATGGGTGACGGGGGTAACGTAACTGACACAACACAATCCGGTGACGGTACTGACTACGACTTCTTCGTCAGCTACACCGGTGCGGACGCCGCCTGGGCGGAGTGGATCGCCTGGCAGCTGGAGGGGCGGGTACGTTTCGGTGAACGCTCCGCCCGGGTGTTCGTGCAGAAATGGGACCTGGTGCCGGGCACGAACTGGGCGGCCGGCATGCACCGCACGCTGCCGGCGTCGGCCCGGGTGGTGCCCGTCCTGTCCCCCGCGTATCTGGCCGACTCCCGGTACGGCAACGCCGAGTGGCTGACGATCTGGCCGGACGACCCCGAGGGGCTCGAACGCCGGGTCGTACCGGTCCGGGTCGCGGAGTGCCAGCCTGGCGGGCTGCTGCGGTCGATTGTCCACATCGATCTGGTCGGCTGTGACGAGGCGACGGCCGCCGACACGCTGCTCGCACGCATCACCGCGTCCATCGAAGGCCGGGCGAAGCCCACCGTGGCCCCGCTGTTCCCCGGCCCGGACGGCCCTGCGAGGCGCGCCGCACTACCGCCGCGACGATGGCCAGGGCCGGCCACCGCCGCTGAGGCCAGCACCGCCACGGCCAGCACCGCCGCTGTCGCTCCGGGTGGCGCCCGGGGCGGCGGCACCGAGCCGGCCGTCACGGTGCTGCACATCTCCGACACCCAGTTCGGGACGCACCACGTGTTCGGCCGGGCCGGGCTCACCGAGGCCGACCGTGCCCACGGGTCGCTGTTCGGACGGCTACACGACGATCTGCGGGACCGGGCCGAGATCGACGGCCTGCGGCCGGACCTCGTCGTGGTCACCGGCGACCTGGCCGAGACCGGCGACGAGGGCGAGTTCGACCAGGCGTACGACTTTCTCGTCGCGCTGACGGAGAACCTCGGCCTCAACCGGAACCAGATCATGGTTATTCCTGGCAACCACGACGTCAACCGGCTGCTCTGCCAGTCCCACTTTCTGCACGAACAGGCGTTCAAGCGGACTCCGGAACCGCCGTACTGGCCGAAGTGGAGGTGTTTCAACGACCTGCTCCGGCGGTTCTACGGCGCTGACACCGAGATCGGCTTCCAGGTCGGCACGGAGTGGTCGCTGTTCGAGGTCCCCGACCGTAACGTGGTCGTGGCCGGGCTGAACTCGACGATGGCGGAGTCACACGAGGAGCATTACGGCTGGCTCGGTGAGAGCCAGCTGCGTGCCGTCGCCGAGGCATTGCGCCGCTATAAGCGGGACGGCTGGCTGCGGATCGGCGCCGTGCACCACAACCCGATCCGGGGCGCCACCTCGGATGACGAGAACCTGCGTGACGCCGACGACCTGGACCGCATCCTCGGCCCGCACCTGAACCTGCTGCTACACGGCCACACCCACAACGGGCGGGCCGGCTGGCTCGAATCCGGGCTGCCGGTCGTCGCCACCGGCAGCGCGGCGGTCGGCGCGCATGCCCGCCCGGCCGAGGTGCCCAACCAGTACCAGCTGCTCCGCATCGACCGGGACGGCTTCACCCGCTATGCCCGCCGCTACGAGCCGGACCAGAAACGGTGGACGGGTGACCTGCGGGTCGACCCGGCCGGCAGCTCCTGGTCGGTGCGCGCACCGCACGCGTTCCGGTCGGTCTATGCGGCCTTTCCACCCCCAGCCGAAACCTGGAACGACGACGAGGAGGGCGAACCAGGCCGGCACACACCTGGCCGCCATCGGCACGAGCCGTACGACCGGAACCCATACGGTCAGCACCCGTACGACCGGGACGCGGACGGCGATCCGCTGTACGGCGACGAACCACCCGGGCAGTCGCGGCGGCGACCACCGGACACGCTGGACGAGGTCGCTGAGGTGGCCCGCCTGCACCACCCGGCCGCGAAGGTCAAACGGATCGACGCGGTCGGCGAGCTACCCGCCCACCTGCGTGTTTGGCGCGCCGAGGGCCGCTTCGCAGAGCAGCGGGTTGTCGGCTTGGTTGACGGCACCGCCGACGAGGCTGCGGTCGAGGAGTTCGCGCGGACGGTCCGGGCCAAGTACCTGGCCGCTTTCCCAGGCCTGATAACCGAACTCGTCTACACCGGCGGGACACAGGCCGCCCAGCCGCTCGTCGCGCACGCCGAGCGGCTGGGCGTGCAGCTGCTGAGCATGCCCGAGTACCAGGGGGTGCTGGACCTGCGCGGCTACGTCGGCCGGCAGAGCGACCGGCTGCGCACCGACCGGGACTACCCACCCGAGCTGTACGTACCGCAGCGCATCCGGCGGGTCGGCCGCACCGCTGCCGCGCTGCCCGGCCCCGCACTTGATCAGATCGTCGAATGGCTGACCACCGACGAGGCCCGGTTCATCCTCGTACTCGGTGACTCCGGGCACGGCAAGACGTTCCTGACGCACGAGCTCGCCCGCGAGTTGCCTGGCCGGCTGCCGCATGTGGACCCGATGCTGATCGAGCTGCGGCAGCTAGAGAAGTCCCTTGAGCTCGACCGGCTCGTCGCCCAGCACCTGGTGGACTCCCAGGTCCGCCGGCCGGATCTGGACGCGTTCCGTTACATGCTGGCGCAGGGCCGGCTGATACTGATTTTCGATGGTTTCGACGAACTCGCGGCCCGCGTCACCTACGAGCGCGCGGTCGCGCACCTCGATACCCTGCTGGCCGCACTCGACAATCAGGCGAAGATCGTTGTGACGAGCCGGGCCGAGTTCTTCCTCACCGACGACGAGGTGTTGAAAAAGACCGGGGAGAAGGTCGAGCGGACGTTCGGCCGGCACATCGTCCGGCTGACGGAGTTCACCTCCGAACAGATCCATGGCTTCCTGGTCGGCCGCTTCACCCGCACGCTGGCGGTGGAGATTCCCGACCCGGACGCCCGCCGCGCGAAGGCACAGCAACGGGCAACAGCCCGCCTCGAGCTGATCGGGGAGGTGCGGGACCTCCCCGATCTGGCACGTAACCCGCGGCTGCTGTCGTTCATCGCCGAGCTGGCGGAGGACCGGCTGCGCCAGGCGCGCCAGCGTGGCGGCTCGGTGACCGCGGCTGACCTGTACCGGGAGCTGGTCGAT
>NZ_CAKJTM010000124.1:0-6591 GCF_917627345.1 Protofrankia sp. CiP3
GTGGCCGGTCAACGCATGCCGACAACTCCCATCCACCACATCCCACACCCGCACCACCCCATCACCACCACCGCTAGCCAGCAAACCCCCATCCGGCGAAAACACCACTGAGGAGATCACACCCGAATGGGGGACCATGCGGAGGAGAGTTCCGGTATGCGGATCAGCGAAGACCAGTGCGCTCCCGGCGGCGTAGGCGAGCAGGTTCCCATCCAGGGATATGGCAATATCGCCTACCTCGGCGCCGGGCGGTGTCACCAGGACCGGCTGGTCGCGTCCGGTGACTGCCGCGGAACGCAGCTCGGGGCCGTCAAGCACGGCCGGGTCGATCTGGCAGCCGAGCAGAGCGGCCCGAGCCCACCCGCTGCCATCGAGGATCGCGCCGGTGAGGTCGCAGGATGCCAGCCGGGCATGGTCACAATCGGCATCGGTTAGATCAGCACCGGTCAGATCGGCACGGGTGAGGGCCGCGCGGGTGAGGCGGGCGCCATGCAGCACCGCCCGGCGCAACATCGTGTCGGCAAGCCGGACGTCCGTGAGATCGGCATGGGTGAGATCGGCCCCGGTGAGGTCGAGACCATCGAGGTTGACGCCGGGCAGCCGGGCCGCAGCAAGCAACGCGCCCCGCGGCAGGGCCGGGTCGAGCATCCGGGCGAAGGCGAGGGCATTAACCCGGGCGGCGTGGGTGGCAGCCCGGTCGGCGAGCACCGCGCGCGCCCAGCGCAGGGCAGCGTCCCGGCCGGCACGCCCGACGACGAAGTCGGCCATCAGCGCGGAGACAGGCCGCAGGGTGAGCAGGTCCTCCCCGTCGCCGGAACGCAGCCGTGGCACACAGGCATCCGCGAGAAGATATTCCATGACGGAGGCATGGATGAAGGTGAACGTGTCCTCACCGGTGCGGACCAGCAGAGTAGCGGAGCCGACCTGGTGGGCGGCCTGGCCCTCGTCGAGACCATGCGCGTCGAGGGTGGTCAGCACCTGGCTGGTCGTGCTGGCGAGCTCGCTGACGCTGATCGTACGGTCGGTGGTCTGCCACAGCTTGACCGCCAGCGCGGTCAGCGCCTCCCACCGGTCGCTGGTCGTCAGCGCCGGAGCGGCACCGGACGGACGGGCCCGCTCCGCCTCGTAGGCAAGCCAGGAGCCAAGCAGTTCGTGGTAGAGGTCGGCGGACGTGATCGTGCCGGTGCGGGCCTGGACCTGGCGCAGCCGCGCCTCGTCCAGCCGGGCGATGAACCCGAGCATCCGAGGATTCCGGGACAGCCCAAGAAGATCACGGATGTCGTGGATGAGCGCTAACCGGGCCGCCGCACGGGCCTGGTCGCCGTCGTAGAAGCGCGTCAGGAACGCTTCGACCTGGCTGGGGGTGAAGTCTTCCAACTCGGCCACCCGGCCCGCGGTCAACGTGTCCACCCGCCGTGCGAGAGCGGTGCGGACCTGCTGGTCAGACCGGAAATGTTGGCTCCGGCTAGTCAACACGACCTTCGCCTGGCCGTCGAGGGCGTCGAGGAGGGTGACGAGATGGTCGGCGGCCCGTTCATATGTAACCCGCAACGCGAGCTCGTCGAAGCCGTCGAACAGCAACGCGATCCGGCCCTGACGCAGCATGTAGCGGAACCGTTCCCGGTCGAACCGGGTAACCCCGGCGGCCATGAGGTGCGCGGCGACAAGCTCATCCACCCCGTGGGTTTTCTCCAGGTGACGCAGCTCGACCAGCAACGGGATAACGTGCGGCAGCCGGTCCGGCAGGGTACGGGCCAGTTCGTGCAGCAGGAACGTCTTGCCCCGGCCGAAGTCGCCGAGGAGCAGCACGAACCGCGCCTCGTCGGCGGCGAGCCAGTTGACAACCTCCTCGAGCGCGTCATCGCCCGCCCGTTCTTCCCTGCTGTCCCTGCCGTCCAGGCCCCGGAACCGCTGCGGGAGATACAGCGGCGGCGGGTAGAGCGGGTCGCGCTCGAGCCGGACGGTCTGCGCCGCGACATACTCCCGCAGGTCCATCAGCCCCTGGTACGCCACGAAGCTGATCAGCCGGACACCTTGCCGCCACGCGGCGTCGACCAGATCCCGCCCGGGCAGCTCGCCGCCGTACACCAGGTCGGAGACAAGCTGGGGATCAGTCGCCGCGTACCCTCGGTGCACGTGGCGGGCGAAGACCTCCACCGCCGCCGCGTCAGGATCATGCTCGAGGACGCCGACGGGATGCTGGGTGACCATTGCGCCGTCCCGGCAGGTGACCCGCAGGTAGCCTGGGCCGGCCATGGTGGGGCCGATCTCCAGGACGCTTGCGTCCCCGGGCTGCCCGGCGTGCCGCAACCGGGCGACCTCGGCGACCCGGGCGATGAACCGGTCGGGATCCGGACCGGACCGTCGCCCCCTCAGGTCGGCGGCCTCGCCGTCCAGGTCATGACCGGGCCGTCGCCCCCTCAGGTCAGCGGCCTCGCCGTCCGGCGCCCTCTCGGGGAACGTCGCGTCGGCCGATACCCAGACCCGGCCGAGGCGGTCCCGCCGGCTTGTCCCCGCCGATCCGTAACTGCTGGTTCGGTCAATGGCGCTGTCCGCCCAGTCGTGGCCGCCCGCCCGTAACGTCCGGCCCCACCGCGAGACACCGTGTCGGTCGATCCGCACCAGCTGATAGCTGGCCAGCGCACCGACTGTGCCGCTGGCGGCGGGCAGCGACAACAGCCCGTCGGGTGACGCGGGCGGGCCCGCGCCGGTGGCCCCGCCCGAGCGACCCGGCAGCAGGAGGTTGAGCCGGGGGCCGACGTCGCGCAGGACCGCGGCCGAGTCCGCCAGCACCTCGTCCTCGTCCGAGGCGGAACCAGGCATATCCAGCCCATGGTGGACGGCGCCGACACGCAGCCAGCCCCGCCGCTCGTACTCGGCGAGCTGGTCGACGAACCATCGGATCTGCGCCGCGCCGGCCAGGCCCTGCCGCTCATCAGCGCGGTGGCTGACACCGATGGTGGAGTTCAGCCCGGCGACCACAATCTTCAGGTCGTCGACCGGGAACAGCGACCACTCCTGCCCCACCGCGAACGTCGCCGTTATCGCGGTGCCGTAGAAGGCGGTGATCATCCGCTCGAAATGCCGCCACTTCGGCCAGTACGGGGGCACCGGCTCGACCTCGTCCGCCTCGCAGCCATCGAAGTAGGCGCGGCACGCCGCCTGGTTGACATCCCGGCTGCCAGGGACGACCACGAACCGGTGCTTCGGCAGTCCCCACCTGCTCAACAGCCCGTCGAACAGGTACACGGCCTGTCCATACTCACTGGCCCGGCCGTGCTCGGCCACATTTCCGGTGACCACGAGCAGGTCGGGGAGACAGCCATGCACGGCCGCAAGCTGGTCCACATCGGCGGCCAGCGATTCCGCCAGCCAATCCATATCCGTCTGCGTGCCGGGCCGGCCCGCGCGCACCTCGGGGAGATGGAGCACCGTCACCGCGTCCCGCAACGCTTTGCGCCGTGCCGCCGCCCCCGGGGACGGTGTCCCGGACCCGCCAGCCGATAAGCTCATTCCCGGAAAGGCCGGCTCCGTTTTTGTTGTTCGGGGTACCGGTGGGATCATCCCACCGGGGAAGACCGGCTCCGCCGGTGGTTTTCCGCGCTCGTTCCGGGCCGCGGCCAGCAGCCGTAGCCGGGCGGTGCCCCGGTCCAGGCCGAACAGGTCTACCGTGACGAGCTGGCCCAGCAGGCCCGGCCGGGCACAGTCCTCGATCCGGAACGCCAGCAGCTTCCGGTCCCGACCGGACGGATCGGCCCCCCAAGCCGCCTGCCACTCCGCTTCCGCGAAAGCGGACTCCAGATAGGCGCTGGAGAGCACCGCCACCGTCCGCACGGCGTCTCGGGCCGCCCGGTGCATCTCGCTGACGAAATGCGATCCGGCTCCGAAATCCCATGCCTGGATCAGCGCCCGGTATCCGGCGTCCTCCAGCACCCAGGCAATCCACTCCGCCCACCGCGCATCCGCCCCCGTGTACGACACGAAGAAATCTACGCTGTCGACACCCCTGGTGCGCTGCGCATCAGACCGTTCTGCCCCTGTCACCCTGCCAGACTGCCAGAACCCCACCCAATCCACCTCACCACCTCAGCGACCCGGCCGGGCGGGTCCGGCTGGTCATCGATCACGCATAGGGTGGGTGGGTGGTAGCGACTGTTCGGCCCAGATGGTCTTGCCATCGGCGGTGTGGCGGCTGCCCCAGCGCTTCGTGAGCTGGGCGACGAGCAGAAGGCCCCGGCCGTCCTCGTCGAAGGCGTGGGCGCGGCGCAGATGTGGGGCGCCACCGCTGGCATCGGAGACTTCACAGGTCAGGGTGCTGGTCCGGATCAGCCGTAGCTCGATCGGGCCGCGGCCGTGGCGGATGGCGTTGGTGACCAGCTCACTGACCACCAGCTCGGTGGTGAACGCCAGCTCGTCCAGGCCCCAGGCCGCGAGTTGATCGCCGGTTTGGGCGCGGGACCGGGCGACGACCGCCGGTTCGGCGGGCAGCTCCCAGGAGACGACCTGGCTGTCGTCCAGGCCGTGGGTACGGGCGATGAGCAGGGCTGCATCATCGTTCGGGTGGCTGGGGAGAAGGCCGTCGAGCACGGTGTCGCAGGCGGCGTCCAAGGACGGTGCGGGTGTGGCCAGGAGCCTGCACAGATCGTGCAGGCCGTCGTCGATGTCGCGGTCGCGGGATTCGACCAGGCCGTCGGTGTAGAGGACAAGCAGGCTGCCAACGGGCAGCGTAAGCTCGATGGCCTCGAAGGGCAGGCCGCCCAGGCCCAGAGGCGGGCCGGCGGGCACGTCGAGAAAGGTCACTGTTCCGTCCGGAGTGACCAATGCCGGCGGGGGATGGCCGGCACGGGCCAGCGAACAGCGGCGGGACACCGGGTCATAGACCGCGTACAGACAGGTGGCACCGATGTCACTGGTCGCGTCGATGTCCTCGGTGGTGGCGTCGGCGGCGAGGCCCTCCTCGACGGCCAGTCGGGTGACCACGTCGTCGAGGCGGGTGAGTAGTTCCTCGGGGGGCAGCTCGCCGTCGGCGAGAGTGCGCACGGCGGTACGCAACCGACCCATGGTCGCTGCGGCGTGGACGCCGTGACCGACCACGTCGCCGACCACGAGAGCGACCCGCGCGCCGGACAGCGGGATCACGTCGAACCAGTCGCCGCCCACCCCGAGTTCGGAACCGGCGGGCCGGTAACGGGAGGCGACGTCCACCGCGGCCTGCACGGGCAGCCGCTGCGGGAGCAGGCTGCGCTGCAGAGTGAGGGCGACGGCGTGTTCGCGGGTGTAGTGGCGGGCATTGTCGATCGCCACAGCTGCCCTCGCGCCGAGCTCCTCCGCCAGGAGGAGATCGTCCTGCGTGAAGGGGTCCAGGTGGGCGTGACGGGCGAAAACCGCCACACCGAGGATGCTCCCGCGGGCCCGCAGCGGAACGAACATCACGGAATGGAATTCATGATCGTAGGCTGCCGCGGCCCGGAGGGGATTGTCCGCGACCCAGCGGGCCATCTCGGGGTCCGTGGGCCGGTGCAGGATAGGACGGCCGGTCACCAGGCAGCGGGCCGGTGGTGAGAACTGCGGATAGGTCTCGACCTGTCCCAGCTCGACCACGACCGCCGGGCGGCCGGCAACGGCGGCCTGGTGCGCCACGCGGCGCAGCGCGACCGGGCCGGTGGGCTGACCGGGCGTCGGGTCACCGCCGTGGTACACCGAGTCGAGCAGGTCGACGCTGACCCAGTCGCTGTAGTCCGGCACGGCCAGCTCAGCCAGTTCCTGGGCGGTACGCGTCACGTCCAGGGTGCTGCCGATCCGGCTGCTCGCCTCGTTGAGCAGGGCCAGCCGTTCCCGCGCCCGGTACTGTTCGCTGATGTCGAACCCGGCGGTCAGGATACCCTGGACCCGGCCGGCGGCATCCTTGATCGGCGAGATGCTCGCAGCCCACGCCCGCTCACGACTGTCACCCGGCGCCCGTGCGACGTTCTCGTGGCGCTCGCTCTCGCCCGTCTCCATTACCCGGCGCAGCTGCTGGGTGATGCCCTCGACGGTGGGGTTTCCGGGCAGCAGGTCCGCCAGACGCTGCCCGCGCAGGTCGCCGTCGCCAAGTGCGAGCAGGCGGCGCACCGCGGAGTCCATCCGTCGGATTCGCAGCTGCGTGTCATAGACTGCCAGCAGGAGTGGTGACTGGGCCAGTGCCAGCTCCACCAGCGTCGCGTCGTCACACGTAGTCCGCCGGTCATCAACCGGCGAGGTGGACCGACCGTGACGCGGTGATACGGAAACGTCAGAATGGTCGCCGAGAGCATCATCGCATCTACCCATGGCTGTCGATCCCACCCTTACCGCTGGCCTCCGCATCCCGCAAGGAAACCCGCATGTCAGGGCGCTGTCCACACGACCACACATGATCCCAAATGAAGGGATTGCCAGGCTGCGGGGGAAGCAGTGGCAGGCGGACGCGCGGTGCGCGACGGAACCTGAACCTTCGGTTCGTCCCAGGACCTCGGCATGATGACCCATCTATGATGGGCGGTGACTTTGAGCGGCAAGGAGTGGAAGGGCGCTCGGTCTCGGTCCCCGGCTATTCTCTCGGTTGCTTCCTTT
>NZ_CAKJTM010000124.1:7007-11807 GCF_917627345.1 Protofrankia sp. CiP3
ATTCTGGGCGGTCTCCAACGGTCAGTGCATCATTCGGGCGTCCGCATCGTGCCAGAACCCCGTGGATCCCAGCACGATGCGGGTGGTGCACTGACCGGTTGAGACCACCAGCGGCGGTGAAAGTGGCCGCGTCGAAGCCGCGACTGGGGTCGCGGAGCGCGGCGAGCAGGAGAGCCGCTTGGGGGCGGTGTTTCCAGGGGATCGGGCGGGATTGGCCGATGTCGAAATACGCGATAGTGATCTTGCAGTGGGTGTCGGCCAGGGCACGGGCGCGGGTGAGCTGCCACGCTCGGGAGGACTCCGGGTCCTGCTGCTCCTCGGTCGATACCCGGCCGTAGAACGCGAACTTCATCGTCAGGCCACTTTCGGATCAGATCACGACGAGGCCGAGTGTGGAGTCCAATTTATGCAGATCATGCGGATCTGACGTGACGACCGTGGCACGGAGCTTCCGCGCCAGCAACGCGACATGAGCGTCGACGACATCACTCGTTCCTGATGCCGCCAGCAGCAGTCCGACCCGGACAGCGATCTCCTCCGACAAGGCCTCGACCCGTAACGCGCCCGTCCGCACCAGTTTCATGACGGCATGCTGACGTGGTGAGCCACGCCAGACCTGGGCGAGGACTCCCGCCGGTAGGTGCGCCGCGACCCTTGCGGCCACCAGGTCCGTGGCCAGCGCGAGCATGCGGGCGTCACGACGCTCAAGCGCGATGAGCGCGCCCGCGTCGAAGACGACCGTTCTCACGCGGCCCCAGCCACATCACCATCGTCGGCCTCCAGCGCCGAGCGCGCCCAGTCGTGCGCGGCGTCGTCCAGTCCGCCGGCATCTGCGATCATCTGGCTCAGGATCGCCTGCGCCTGCGCCCAGTCGGGCTCGGCAGCGGCAAGCCCGGCAAAGTAGGCCGAGACCGACTCCACCTGGCCGGAGTCGGCGGCTCGCTGCGCTTTCGCCGCGATGTCCTCCGGGACGCTGATAGTGATCCGCTTGAAGCTCATAAACTAAGCATAAATCATGTGCAACCTTAGAGCGACTGGCAATAGGGGACGCGGCGTCGTGGACTGGCCACTCACTCAACACCTTGACCCGGATGATCATCCGAACGGCGGGTGCCTGGCCGGCCCCGAGCTGCCGGGCGAGCTTGGTCTGGGTGAGATCCGCTGTCTGGCGGCCCGGAAGTCCCGCTTCGCCCAGCCCGGATCGGATCGCGTGCTACGGCGTTGAGGCAGGCGTCTATGCGACGAGGCGGATGGTGCAGTAGCGGGTGGCGGTGCGGGCGAGCCGGGCGTCGGAGGTGACGAGCGTGATGGCCCGGGATTCCGCTAGCGCGACGTAGGCGGCGTCGTATCCGCTGATGCCGGCACGGAGCTGCCACATGCGGGGCAGGAGCGCTTCGACGGGAACGGGGTCGACGCCGAGGTGGGGAATGCGGTGGATCGCGGCGTGCGCCTGGTCATCGCTGATCGTGCCTCCGAGAGCGAGCCCGCGCATGACCGAGAACAGCTCGATCTTCCAGTGCTCGGGAGCCGCCCATTCGGGGTCGGCGCTCAGCATCGAACGTGCGCGCAGCCCGCGCTCATCGGCGTACACGAGAGCGTTGGCCAGCACGGAGGCGTCCACGACGATCATCCGGAACCGCGCGCTCCTGCCGGGTCTGCCGAGGCCGTATCCACGCGCGTGGCGCGAGCGGCGGCCAGCACGTCGGCGGCGGCTGGAGCATCCGGCCCGGCGCCGCCGCTCGCTGCGAGTTCGTCTTCCACCGCGGCGAGGACCTGCTGGTTACGGGCATACCGGGACTGTCGGGTGAGTACCGCGAGCAGGAAGGCCTGCAGTGACTGGCCTTGTTGACGGGCGTACTGCGCGAGAGTGTCTCGCACGTCTTCCGGTACGTCGCGTACGGTGACTGTAATAGTCATGCCTGCATTATGCATGCAAAATGCAGGCTGGTCAAAGTTGGGCCGCGGTCGAGGCCACGTCCCCTGCCGGCGCGCGTGGGGCGCCACACGTGGAGCTGACGTGGCGCGGGTGGAGGTTGAGTGATGGCCGGTGAGATGATCGATAAGGCCGGTGGTTAATCGAGGCGATCCGCAAACCCCGATGGGTGGGCCGGGTCGTGGCCTGGGACCTGCGCGGCGACGACGACACCGACCTGGTCCGTGCCGGGAGCGGGCCAGGCCCACTCGTCGACTCGGGGTGTCGGCGCCGCCCGGTAGGGTGATCAGCCATGCCAGCGCAACCATTGCGGGAACTCGTCGGGCCAGGCTGGGCACGGGCCCTGGAGCCAGCGGCCGAGCAGATCACAGCCATGGGGACTTCCTACGCGCGGAGATCGCGGCCGGACGCACCCACCTTCCCGCCGGCCCAAACGTCCTACGAGCCTTCCAACAGCCCTTCGACGAAGTGCGGATACTGATCGTCGGACAAGATCTCTACCCGGCCCCCGGAATGGCCATCGGATGATGAGGTAGGCCGCCTCCGCGATCACGAGGGGTGAGGTTATGAGAGAGCTTTCTGCCTCCTCGAGGAGCTTCGCGCAGGCGGTGGCGATCGGCCTGTTCTTTTTTCGAGCGACCACCTTGAATAAATGGTTTTCAGATAATCTTCCGAACGCAAGAGAATGCTCCAAGAATTAATTCAGGAGAGCTGCGCCGTATAGGTTTGGTGCCGTCGGGCCGAGTCGATGACTGCGGCTAGGACAATGCTGACAACGGACAGGGCAGCGGCCGTCCAGGCGGCGGCGGTGTAGCCCGAGTCGGCGGGAACGAAGTTCCCGGACGGGGTGTAGGCGGCGAGCACCAGGCCGCTGAGCGCACTGCCACTGGAAAACCCGACTGAGCGGATTACCTGATTAACACTCATCGCGGCAGCGGTTTCCTCGGACGGGGTGACAGCGAGGATCACCTGGGGCATCACGGCGGAAAACCCGCCGACGGCGAAACCCAGGACACCAATGGCCACGACGGGCCAGAGCACACCCACCGTCCGGGTCGTGGTGAACAGGACGCAGGCGGCTACGATCACGACACCACTGGCCGTCAGCAGTACGAACGGGCCCACCCGCTGTCGCAGTTGCGGGACCAGGCGGCCGGCAACGAAGCCCATGACCGAAAATGGCACGAGCACCAGTCCGGCTTCGACCTCGGTGAGCCCGTAACCGTAACCGACCTGCGATGGGGTCTGCACGTAGCGAGTGACCAGAGTGAACAGCATGTACATGCTGATGCCGGACACGCCCATGACTAGGTTCGCGCCAGCCACCGCCGGATGCCGCAACGCCCCCAAGTCGACCAGCGGCCGTGACACTTTCCGCTCGACGGCCACCCAGCCGGCCAGGACGACGAGACCGACGACCATGATTAGTCCGGGCAGGATCGGGTTACTCATCCACAGGCTGAATTGGCTGGTTACGAACAGCACGGCCACCAGTCCGAGCGAAAGCAGAGATGCACCGAGCCAGTCCACTCTCTCCTCGTGTGGCGCGTCGGCACCATCGTGGGGAAGGGCGACGATCGCCGTCACCAGCGCCGCCGCAGCGACGATGACACCGAGCAGATAAGCGGCGCGCACGCCACCCGCCTGCGCCAGCAATCCCGCGATCGGGTAGCCAACCCCGATACCGACCGTGGACGCCACTGACAGCATCGCGATCGTGCTCGCGGCACGCTCACGGAGGTGTTGACGGGCGGTGGCCATCATCAACGCGGTCAGACCTAAACCGACCCCCTGCGCAGCCCGACCGATCAGCAACACCGCGAACGGGCCGGGTACCACCGAGGCCACGCTCCCGATCGTCACGATGGCGAGCGTGGCCAGTACTACCTTGCGCCGTCGCGCGGCCGACCCCAGCCGGCCCAGTAGTGGGGTAGCCATCGCCCCGGTCAACAGCGTGATGGTCAGGGTCCACTGCGCGGCGGACAGCGACACTTGGTAGTGCTGGGCCACCGAGGTGATCAGCGGCGCGCCGAGACTGCCGATGGCGGCGACGACCAGCGCGATGAACACCAGAGCCGCTACCAGTGTGGTGTCCCGGCTGGCACCGGTCGTCTGGTCGGCCTCTGCTGGTGCCGCGGAAGAGCTCACTGGTTGTTCTCCTCGATCAGGTGCTCGAACAGCCCGGCGTGGATGCGGGTGCGGATGCCGTGCGCCCGTTCCGCATCAACATCGTCGATCTCCAGGACGGCCGCGACAGTGAGCAACATGCCGTAGGCCAGGACAACAGTCTTCACTGCCACCGGGGGCAACACGGTGCGCTCGGCCATCACCACCCACATCCACGCCATCCGCTCGCGCGCATCCCTGCGGACCTCGGGGTCCCCGCAGGCAGCGAATGCCTGCAACCGCGCCAGAAGTTTCAGTCTGGTCAGCGCTGCGGCGCTCGGTGAGCGGGGTGGCGAACGCGCGTACCCGGGCGGCCAGGACGGTCATCCGCGGGCAGCTCGCGACCAGGTCACCGGCGGCCTCGCCGCAGCGCGACGTCGTCCATGCCGAGCACCTCCGGGACCGGCCCGGCGGGAACCGGCAGCGCCATGAGCAGGCGCAGCACGGTCGTCGGTGAGACGGCCACGGCGAGCCTGCCCAGCGGTCCCGCCCCCGCGCGGCCGGCCAGCACCATCCCCGCCCACGCGATCAGCGCACCCAGCGCCGGGGTACGGCGGGCATAGCGTTCCGCCAGCCCGGGCACCTGCTCGCGGACGGTCTGCCGCGGGCAGTCCAGGGTGCTGCAGACCAGCCGCAGCACGGTCAGCTCGATCACCACCGGTCTGCCCCCGACCGGAAGGTCCACAAGGCCGCGGTGGTGA
>NZ_CAKJTM010000125.1:0-11248 GCF_917627345.1 Protofrankia sp. CiP3
CCGTGCCCAGCCGCGCGTCCACGCCGGCGCGGAAGGCGTGGAATCCGCCTGCCAGCGGGCCGGTGTCCGGGTAAAGAAGACCGATCTTGATTTCGTTCGCGGTTACTCCGGGCACCGCGCAGTCCTTGCTTTCCCGGCTGCTGTTGGGCTGCGGCGTCCCACACGCGGCCGTCGTCAACGCGACCGCGGCACTCACGACTGCGACAGCTACCCGCTGGGCGGTTCGGTGCTGTCTGTCCATAGAGAACCCCTTGCCAGGAGCGTGTGCTGAAAAATCCGTGACTCCCGAACGATGAATGGGTGAGAGTGGATGCGGCTGGCGGAGCACGGTTGGACGACCGGCCTACAGGCTCTGGGGACGGTCAATCGCGGCGGACGGGTGCGGCTGGGAAATCCTGGGTGTAGCCGGCTGCACCGAACAGCTGGCAGGCCGGGACCGTTCGCCGGCTCGCTGCGATGACGGGGCTGGGGCGCCGGTGGTGCCCGGCATGGGTGGGGGTGGCCCGTTTCCCGGAAAGCCGCGCTGTGCGTTGGCCGGCCGCACTCGTGCCTGAGAATTCTGCTGGTAACCGTTGACGGAGCCGACCAGGTCGGCGGTGACGAAACCGGCGGGTTCGGCCACCGTCACCTCAACCGGTTCTTCAGCGGTCTGTGTCACATCCGACAGCCTGAGCCAGGACCCACAGCGTGAGATAGCTCCAAACGGAGATCTCGGTCAGGAGGTCTCCGGGCAGAGACAGCGGACAGGGCCGACGGCCGGGCGTGCCGGCCGATATGGGTACTCGCCTCGTCGGTACGGGTAAGACTCCCACCACCTGCCCGCGTGCCATCCGCCGGGCCCGGCGGACAGGAAGTCTCGGTGCGTGGAGCGCGTGCGTGTCGCTATGGTGCGGAGCTTCTCACCGGAGTCGTTGCCGGCCGCGGCGGGTGGAGCGGGCCGTGCTCTGGATGATCGAAATTGGTGGTCGGCAGGGTGCTGAGGAAGGTTCTGGCCTGAAACGCCGCATGGATGCGTGCCACGCCGGGAGCGGCGGATGCTTCCACCATCACCGGTCCGCGATAGCCGGCGTCGGCGAGCTGGTTGCACAGCCGCGTATGGTCGATACGACCGGTTGTACCGGGCCAGCGTTGCTCGTGCTCCGGCTGTCCGGCCGGTGGCGGGTCGGCCAGCCGGACGTCGATGACTCGCTCCAGCCAGGTGCGGGACTCGGTGGCGGTGGTGGATGCGAGATCGCCGAGGGCGCCCGCGGCGGCGAGATGGGCGCTGTTGACGACGAGCCCGGTGGCCGGGCCAAGGGCGGACAGCAGCTCGACCAGGTCGGTGAGGCTGCCTGCCGGCTCCTGCGGAGTGTGCCAGGTTGTGGTCGGCCGGTGCAGGTGCTCGATGCCGCATGTCAGTCCGGCTGTCCCCGCGAGATCGACCAGGTTCGCGAGCGCTCCTGGCAGGGCATGCCGGCGCGTTGCGATCGGGATGATGTCGGCTGGCAGCCGAGAGGAGACCACGGCCACTCTGAGCCGGGCGCTGTATGCGGCGGTGGCGGTGAACGTGGCCAGCGCGGCGTGCCGGGTGGCCGCGTCGGCGGAAAAGAGATCATTTATGGGGTAGACCCAGGTGACGGTGAGCTGATGGTGGTCGACGAGCCGCGCGAGGCGGTCGCGGTCTGTCGGCGGGGTCAGGTGCAGGTGCAGGTGCACGCCGGTGAAGCCGGCGGCGATCGCCATGCGGGTGACGGTTGGCGGATCATCATCGGGGTATCCGAGGCTCTGTAATGACAGTGACGGGATCATTGCGGGGCCTTGCCGGCGCGGTGACCGGTTGGTGCCGAGCAGCGTGTGCTGAGGCCAGCCGCCGTGGCAGCCCGGTTCGAACCGGCTCTGTTGCGCGGCGCGTGATCCGGCCGCCCGGCGTGGCCCCGCTGAAGCGTGCTCATGGGCGGATATCCAGGATGTAGCGGGTGCCGGCCGCGTCCGCTGGAACGGCGTGGTCCTGGTAGCGGGTGCGGACGTCAACAACCCGCAGGCCGGCCAGCTCAGCGATGAGCAGCAGTTCCGGAAGGTTGTAGGACCGCATGACGTGGATGTGCTCAGCCTCGTCCAACAAGGCCAGATCCGGGCTCGTAACGGTATGTCGAATCCGTTCGGTGACAACATGTGTGGTGCGATCAATGCTGATCGTGGTCGTGACCGTCACCGAGCCATCCGGGTGCCGATGGGTTCGTTGCGGGAGGGAGATCGGCATGTCCAGCGCGGCCCGGTAGACCGGATCGTCCCAGAACGCCTTCACATCGAGCAGCAACCGCCCCCCGACCGTTAATCGAGCCGCATAGTCGGACAGGACACCAGCCTGATCGTCAAGGACGTACTGGAAGACCCCGGAGGTGAACAGCACCTGCCGAACCGGCGGCAGAATGTCGGGGGCGTGCCGCAGGTCGGCATATACCAGCCCGACCTGACCGTTGCAGCGTTTCCAGGCGGCGGTGAGCATCGCCCCGCTATGATCCACCCCGGTCGCTGGGATGCCCGCCGCGACGATCGGCGCCAGGATCCGCCCGGTGCCGCAGCCGACCTCGACCACCGGTCCGCCGAACTCGGCAGCAGCCGCCGTGTAGAAGCTGCTGTCGGCACGGCAGGCGCCGAACTGCGCGTCGTAAAAGGCGGCTGAGGCCTCGAACAGCTGATGATTCGCCTTGGCCACATGTTGCGGGTCGATCTCGACCGACTCTGCGAGACGACCGAGCCGTACCGCGGTCACTGGTATTCTCCCGCGGATATCGCGGGCGCGGTGATGTGTTCTCCGATACTCCTCGGCCGCTGGTAAAGCATTGTAAATGGTGCGCAGAATAACATGTGTGAACCCATTAGTTGGCCTCGTGGTTGCTGGATCATGTCGAGTGTGTTCGGTAGCATCGGAGACTCTCTGTGGAGCTGATATGTGATCATGCGTTGTCGACTGTGCGCCAGCGCCGTGGTCCGCGGTAATGTGGACAGGCCTGGCAAGCCGGTTGGCAGGCAGGTTTGCCGCGGTCCGGTGCCGTGCTGATCGGTCTCGCTGGCGGGACGCGGTGTTACCGCCCGGTGGCCGAATCCCGGTTATTCATCCGGAGGTCAGCTATTCTTGGCATAGGCATCTTTCTTCCAGTGGTGCCGGTCGGCGCGCGATACGGCCGGTGAGCTCTGAAAGCCTGGCGCTGGACCGGCCGCATCGGGTAGCTCCGATCGGAGGTCTCGGTGCGGGGGTCTCCAGGTGGAAGTGGCGGACGAGTCCGAGCGGGCCGATGATGAGGACGATGGGGTATGAGTGGCGAGGGCCCGCGACGGCCGGGGCCCACCGCAAGGCCCTTGTCGCCGGTCGTTTGTGCCGGGTGGGCCAGCCATCCCGGACGTCTCGCACAGTGGTTACCGTGAACGCGGCGGTCACCGTGCCCACGGTGGTCACCGTGGGCACCGGGGAACCGGGCGCGACGAACAAGCCGGGCACGGCCGGGTCGTTGTCCGCGGCTGTCACACGAACGTGATTGTCGGTAGCATTCCTGGCGTCGGGCTCGCGGCCGGGGCCGCGGTCATCCTCGCCGTTGCCGTCGCCCTCGTTGTCTGGGGCCGCCGGCATCGCGGTGACCTCGGGACAAGCGCTGACCGGGCCACGTTCGCGACCCTGCATACCGCCTCTTTGGCCGCGCCCCACCTTCGTGAGGGGCTGACACCGACCGGCGCGTCCAGAGCCGTCCGTCATCTGCGTGCCCTGCTCGGCACCTCGGCTGTTGCGTTGGTGGACGTCGCCGCGACCATCGCCTGGGACGGGGCTGGATCGGGGGCGCACGCCGAGTCCGCGATCCAGCATGCCGGCTCAGCGCTGACGACCGGGCGGACCGTGGTCCTCACCGCGTCCGACGTCGCCTGCGCCGATCCGGACTGCCCTGTCCGTGTTGCTGTGGTTGCCCCGGTGACCAGCGAAAACCAGGTCGTCGGCGCACTGGTCGCCTATGCGCCCAGCGTCGGCGCCGGCTTGGTCCGGGCAACTGAGGAGGTGGCGCGTTGGGTTTCCACCCAGGTCCAGCTCGCCGAGCTGGAGGTGTCCAGAACCAGAGCCGTCGAGGCGGAGCTACGGGCATTGCGTGCCCAAATCAGCCCACATTTTGTCTACAATTCACTGGCGGCGATCGCCTCGTTTGTCCGTACCGATCCGGAATGCGCCCGCGTGCTGCTGCTGGAGTTCGCCGACTTTACCCGTTATGCCTTCCGCCGGGGTGGGGAGTTCACCACACTCGCCGAGGAGATGCGCAACATCGAGCGCTATCTCGTGCTGGAGAAGGCCAGGTTCGGCGACCGGTTACAGGTGCAGATTCTGGTAGCTCCGGAGGTGCTACCGGTCGCGGTGCCATTCCTTGCCATCCAGCCACTGGTGGAGAACGCCGTACGGCACGGATTGGAGGAGCGGACCGGTGTCGGCCACATCTCGCTCGGGGCCACCGATGACGGCGCCGAGGCACACATCTGGGTGGAGGATGACGGGGTGGGCAGTGATCCAGAATTGGTTCGCCGGGTCCTGGCCGGTGAGTCGGACGCGGATTCGATCGGGCTGGGCAACGTCGACTCCCGGCTGCGCTCGGTCTTTGGCGACGCCTATGGGCTTGTCGTGGAGACCGCACCGGGGGCCGGCACGAAGGTGAGCTTCCGGGTGCCCAAGTTCGCGTCGGGGGTCCGGGCCGGCTGAATGCACACCAGCGTGTTCATGCTGGCTGGACCCTGATGTTCTGAAGTAATCTCCAGTTATGGTGAGTTATGTCAGCTCCGATGTCCCGCCACGGTGAGATGCCGCGGTGAGAGGCCGCGGTGAGAATCTGAGCGCGCTGGTGGTGGATGACGAGACGCCGGCCCGCAACGAGCTTGTCTGGTTACTGGACGCGGATGGGCGGGTGAGCCGGGTCCGCGCGGCGAGCAGCGGAGCCGAAGCCCTGCGGGCTCTCGACGCCGAACGGTTCGACGTCGTGTTCTGCGATATCCGGATGCCCGGCCTGGATGGCCTGGATCTTGCCCGGGTGCTCGGGCGCTTCGCCGTCCGCCCGCAGGTCGTGTTCGTCACGGCCCACGAGCAGCATGCGGTGGCCGCCTTCGACGTGGCGGCGACCGACTACCTGCTCAAGCCGGTCCGAGCGGAGCGGCTGGCCGAGGCGCTACGCCGGGTCGTCGATACCGGTGGCGCTGTCGGCGGCCACACAGCGTCAGCGCCGGATGAGACGATCGCCGTGGAGCTCGGTGGTGTCACCCGGTTCGTCCGGCGGTCGGAGGTGCGCTTTGCCGTGGCGCGCGGTGACTATGCGCGCCTGCACACCGCGTCCGAGGGTCACCTGGTGCGGATCTCTCTGACGGCGCTGGAGGAGCGCTGGGCTCCGGTCGGATTCGTCCGCATCCACCGCAGCACCCTGGTCGCGCTCGCCTTTATCGACGAGGTCCGCATCGAGGCGGGCCGCTGTTCCGTCCGGCTCGGTGACCGTGTCCTGCCTGTCAGCCGCCGGCACAGCAGACAGCTGCGGGACCGTCTCGTACGCTCGGCAAGCCTGGCTCGGAGCCAGGGCGACCGGCTCTGACAGGAGGCTGCGGGATGGAAACGGGCGACACGCCGGACGGCGGCTCCCGGCCGGAAACACGAGCGGCCCGCCCATCGGCACGGGTACGCATAACCAGCCCGCGGATGGATGCCGCGCCCCGCCCGCCCGCGTGGCCGCTGGCCCGGGACCTCGACGAGCAGACCGCGCTTGGCGAAGTCTATCTGCGCTCACTCCTGCGGGCACAGATATGGCTGGGAACGTCGCTGCTGGGAACAGTGCTGCTTGCGATCGGCGCGATCCCGGTCGTGTTCGCGATGGTTCCGGCGCTGGGCACCGCCCGGCTGCTCGGCATCCCGCTGCCCTGGCTGCTGCTCGGTCTCGCGGTTCATCCCGTGCTGCTGGTGGCCGCCTGGTGGTACATCCGGATGGCGGAACGGAACGAGCGCGACTTCGCCGGCCTGGTGGACCGGCACTGAGGCCACTGGGGAATGGTGAACGCTTGGCCGCAGTCGCTGGCTGTCGCTGGCGTCTGCCTCGCGACGCTGGGCATCGGCGGGCTCGGGTTACGGCTGTCCCGCACCACGAGCGACTTCTACGTCGCGAGCCGGTCGGTCAGCCCGCGTTGGAACGCCGCGGCGATCAGCGGTGAGTACCTGTCGGCCGCGAGTTTCCTGGGTGTCGCGGGCCTGGTGCTCGCCTCCGGTGCCGAGATGCTCTGGTACCCGGTCGGGTACACCGCGGGATACCTGGTGCTGCTCGTCCTGGTGTCGGCACCGTTACGCCGGACAGGCGCTTACACGTTGCCGGATTTCGCCGAGATCCGGATGCGGTCCCCACTGGTCCGCCGGGTTGCCTCCCTGCTTGTCGTCGGCATCGGCTGGTTGTATCTGGTGCCGCAGTTCCAGGGGGCCAGCCTGACGCTGTACACAGTTGTCGGCGCACCCCGCTGGGCCGGAGTCGCCATTGTGGTCGCGGTCGTCCTGGTGGGTGTGCTGGCCGGCGGGATGCGCTCGGTAACGATCACGCAGGCGTTTCAGTACTGGCTCAAGCTCACGGCGATCGCGGTACCGGTTCTTTTCATGCTGGTGGTCTGGGGCGCCGACGGCGCGCCCGACCCGTCGGCCGGAGGACATCCCGTTACCCGGCAGACGACGACGGTGCACCTGATCGAGGACACCCGGCTGCGCGTGGTCGAACCGGTCACCCTGACCGTACATGGACAGATCAACGGCGATCGTGTGGACGGGAGTGTGCGGCTGGCCCCTGCCGCCGCACCGGCCGACAGCGTACTGCTGGCCGCGGGCAGCACGGTCACCCTGGCGGCCGGCGAACCGGTACCGCATGCCGAGCAGATCATGCCTCTCGACGGCTCCAGCTGGTCGCGGCCAACCGCGGCCGATGGGCGGGGTCCCGCCCTGTACCGGACGTATTCGCTGATGCTGGCGCTCCTGCTCGGCACGATGGGATTACCCCACGTGATCGTGCGTTTCTACACCAACCCTGACGGGAGAGCCGCTCGGCGGACCGCGGGCGTCGTCGTCGCCATGCTCGGCGCTTTCTACGTCTTCCCGCCCCTGTATGCCGCGCTGGGCCGGATCTACACTCCGGACCTGTTGCTGACCGGCCGGACGGACACGGTGGTGCTGCTGCTGCCGGGGCGGCTGCTGCCCGGGGCCGGCGGGCACGCGATCTCCGCGCTGGTGACCGCGGGCGCTTTCGCCGCCTTCCTGTCCACCTCGAGTGGATTGACGGTGTCGGTTGCGGGGGTGCTTGGTCAGGACCTGCTCCGCGGCCGGGTGAGCGTTTCCGGCTTCCGGATCGGAGCTGTCATCGCGGTGGCGGTTCCGGCGTCGGTTTCGCTGCTCGCCACGCAGGTCGGCCTCGCTGACACCGTCGGCCTCGCGTTCGCGGTCGCCGCGTCGACGTTCTCCCCGTTGCTGGTACTCGGTATCTGGTGGGAGAAGCTGACGGTGACCGGCGCGCTGACCGGACTTGTCGTCGGCGGCCTGCTCGCGGGAGCGGCGGCGACCGTCACCATGGTGGCCGGCACGCCGGCCGGCCTGGCTGGTGCGATGTTCGCCCAGCCCGCGGCGTGGACGGTGCCGCTGGTGTTCGTGGTGATGATGGTTGTCTCGCTGCTTACCCCGGGCAGCACCCCGGCGGGAATCCGCCAGCTCATGGTGCGTCTGCACGCTCCCGAAGGCCTGGGCCTCGACCGCGGCGCGGCTCCCCGGCAGGGAGCCGCGCCGCCGGGCCGCGGTGGCAGGAGATAGCGGTGGTGGTAGCGCTAACCGTTCGTCGCGTGAAACCGGCCGTTCGTCGTGCCCGCCCGGCCCGCAGAGCGCTGAATCCGTGCCACTGATCGCACTCGTGTCTACGAGGAGTGCGATGGATTCCAGCTCCGCGACACAGTGATAGCTGTCACAGGCCGCTTTGGGTGGTCGAGCGACGATCTTTGGAGGATGCCGGGTGAGCATGATTGACGTCGTCCATGGCGGCGAAGGTAAATCCCACAGCGGCAGTGGCTCGACGCCGAGCTACCGCAGCATCCAGGACAGCCCTGAGTTCATCGAGCACCGGCGGCGTTTCCAGCGCTTCGTCTTCCCGGTGACCGCGCTGTTCCTCACCTGGTATTTCCTCTATGTCTGCCTCGCCGCGTTCGCGCGCGGCTTCATGGCCACCAAGGTGATCGGCAACATCAACATCGGATTGCTGCTCGGGCTCGGTCAGTTCGTTTCGACCTTCACCATCACAATGATTTATATCCGATGGGCTGACCGGCGTTTCGACCCGACCGCGGAGCGGCTGCGCGCGCACTTCGAGGGGGGCGAGTCATGACAGCCACGTCCGGAACCACCCTGCTCGCCGCCGAGACCGTCGGCAAGCCAGCGGTCAATATCACGATTTTTGTGATATTTATCATGATCACTTTGGCCATCGTCATCCGGGCGTCGGGCGGCAACCAGAGCGCCGCCCACTACTACACCGGTGGCCGGGCGTTCACCGGTCGGCAGAACGGCATCGCCATCTCGGGCGACTACCTGTCAGCGGCCTCATTCCTCGGCATCACCGGAGCCATCGCGCTGCAGGGGTACGACGGCTTCCTGTATTCGATCGGTTTCCTCGTCGCCTGGCTGGTCGCGCTGCTGCTCGTCGCCGAGCTCCTGCGGAACACCGGCAGATACACGATGGCCGACGTGCTCAGCTTCCGGCTGCGACAAGGGCCGGTGCGTACCGCCGCGGCGATCTCGACCCTGGCGGTCAGCTTCTTCTACCTGCTCGCGCAGATGGCCGGCGCCGGCGGACTGGTGAACCTCCTGCTCGGCATCAAGGGGAGCACGGGCCAGAACCTCACGATCGCCGTCGTCGGCATCCTGATGATCGTTTATGTGCTGGTCGGCGGAATGAAGGGGACCACCTGGGTCCAGATCGTCAAGGCGGTCCTGCTCGTCCTGGGCGCCGCCCTGATGACCTTCTGGGTGCTCGGCAAGTCCGGCTTCGATCTCTCCTCGATCCTCGGCGACGCGGCCGCGGCCAGTCCCAAGGGCGACGCGGTGCTCGAGCCCGGCGTCAAATACGGTCTGTCCACCCTTACGAAGATCGACTTTATCTCGCTGTCGATGGCCCTCGTACTCGGCACCGCCGGCCTGCCGCACGTGCTGATGCGCTTCTACACGGTGCCGTCGGCCCGGGAGGCACGCCACAGCGTGGTATGGGCGATCGGCGTCATCGGTGTCTTCTACCTGTTCACCCTCGTCCTCGGTTACGGCGCGATGTATCTGGTGGGCGCGAAGCGCATCAACGCCGCGCCGGGGAAGGCCAACGCGGCGGCTCCGCTGCTCGCCTACGAACTCGGCGGCACGCTGCTGCTCGGGATCGTCGCGGCGGTCGCGTTCGCCACGATCCTGGCGGTTGTCGCCGGCCTCACCATCACCGCCAGCGCGTCCTTCGCCCATGACGTCTACAACAACGTGGTGAAGAAGGGCGCCGCCGATCCGGACGCGGAGGTGCGGGTTGCCCGGACCACCGCCGTCGTTATCGGCGTGGTGGCGATTGTGGGTGGCATCTTCGCCAAGGATCAGAACGTCGCCTTCCTGGTCGCGCTGGCCTTCGCCGTCGCCGCGTCGGCGAACCTGCCGACGATCCTCTACTCGCTGTTCTGGAAGGGGTTCACCACCCGCGGCGCGTTGTGGAGCATCTACGGGGGGCTGATCTCATCGGTGCTCCTCATCGCGTTCTCCCCAGTTGTTTCGGGGAAGGTCGACGCGGCTACCGGGAAGAGTGTGTCGATGATCACAGATAAGTCGATCGACTTCTCCTGGTTCCCGCTGGAGAATCCCGGGATCGTTTCCATCCCACTGGCCTTCCTGCTCGGCTGGCTCGGGTCGGTCACCAGCCGGGAGTCGCGGAACGCGGACAAGTTCGCCGAGATGGAGGTTCGTGCTCTCACCGGAGCCGGGGCGGAGAAGGCACTGGTCCACTGATTTTCCCGGTCCGAAAGGACGGGAGCAAGCCCGCCGGTATGCTCCCCCGGCCGGCGAGACGAGGCAGGGCGGTCAGCGTGGACCGCCCTGCCTCGTCTTTTTGGTGGGCGGCCATATCTGGCTCTTCGCACTACGCCGGAAACTGTATCCGATCAGTTACGTCTACTAACAGGAAATGTCGCTACTGGACCGAAACAATCGCGTTGTCGCAGGTCCGAGCGACCGACATTGTCCAGTGGCTAAGTTTCCCATTAGCATCAAGTGCCCGATGTGGCGGAGTGTGGCCAACTGGGGCATTTATCCGGGATCCGACTACGTAGTGTCTACTGACGCCGATCGCTTTCAGTGATAGATCCAACGCCATATCCGGTGTAGTGCGAAGAGCCCCATATCTCGTGGTTTCTGCCGCAGGTGCAATGCGGGCCGGGCAATGCATCGTGAACGGCAGCGGCACCCGTGGCCTTCCAGCGACTGAGGTCGATCGGATGGTTGCGGTGAGTAAGTTATTGGTCCTTGTGGACGTTCGCCTCTCGGGTATGGTTAAACTCCTCCGCAGGCCGGGGTCGGTACCCTTGATAAGCCCACTCCGGACGTCATGTACGCTCAGTGGCGAACTTTGCTGAAGGCCAGTCCTGGCGGCGGTTACTGAGGCCCACGACAGGACAGAAGACGTCGAGGGGGTGCCCGAACAGCGGTGTGACACCCAGCGCCAGCGGGCCGTTTCCGTAGGCGAAGGCTCCGTTTTGGTAGTTATCGGAAGATCTTCCGACAGCCCCACGTCGAGTGCTTCCAGGTGGAGGTCTCCATATGGAGATTGCGAGTAGAGTTGGCGATAGGACATCCTGAATGGTTATAGTTATTCTGTGCCCACTCGCGTCACGGATGTCATAGTTCGAATGTCCGTGTGTTGGGCGTGTGCTGGTATGAAGCCGGATCCTCCGCCCGGGGTGCAGCAGTGTGTTTCCGCACGCGCGTGCTGACCGACCGACTGGCTGAGTGGCTGGTGGGTGTGTCGGTGATGCGGTGGCCTGGTCCCGAGAGAGGGATGATTAATGTCGAGCGAAGACGTCCTGGGGGAGGTTCGTCCCCGGCGGGAGAGTGTGGCGTTTATCGATTCCGCTGGTCCTGGCTGGTCTGTCGCGGAGCCCCGGGACGCGGTGTTCACGGTTGCTCCGTGGGTGGCGGCGGGCCTGGTGGATACCGCACGTGGGCTGGTCA
>NZ_CAKJTM010000126.1:0-11182 GCF_917627345.1 Protofrankia sp. CiP3
GTGCGACCTTCGCGCACCCCTGGATCTATCCTCGGCTGTTCGTGCGCCCAGCAGACAGTGGGAGGTGATGCCGTGTGATCTGTTGATCTCGCTGACGTAAGATCGTCGTCGCTTGCCGGTGGGAGTTCGGTCCGGGTAGCTGTCAGGTCGCGCCACGAGGCGCTTGTTCATTCGAGTGGAGGTGAAAGGACTCCACATTGCTCTCGGCTGCCGTTTGGCGGCAGAAGGGGCACTCACCCGGATGACACGTCGTCACTGCGGTGCTGTGCCTGCTCGCAGAGCATGAAGTGCAGCAGTTCCGCGATGCTGTCGACGGTCGGGTGATGCCAGGTCAGCGTCGGCTCGACCGCCAGGCCGTACTCGTCCTCGATGTCACCGCACAACGTCATCGCATAGACCGAGTCCAGACCGTACTCGACGAGCTTGACATCGGTGCGCAGCTCGGT
Organism: Protofrankia sp. CiP3; assembly: GCF_917627345.1. Lineage (NCBI taxonomy): Bacteria > Bacillati > Actinomycetota > Actinomycetes > Frankiales > Frankiaceae > Protofrankia > Protofrankia sp. CiP3. The sequence continues at coordinate 447 of NZ_CAKJTM010000126.1, forward strand.
CTTCGGTCGCTCGGTGTAGAAGGCGATCTGGCCGACCAGCCATTCCTTGATGGTCTCGGCCCGCACGGCCTCGAGATCGGGTTGCAGCGTCATGATGTCGCTCCTTCGGCGAGGTGGTGGACCGGATGTGGGTCGCACTCGGCGAGGTCCAGCGCGCGGTCCTGGTCCGTGCGTGCCCGCAACTCGGATAGCAGCGCGTCCTGCGCCGCCCGTGTTCCAGGAAACGGTGCGTGGCCGAGTCGTTCGGTGAGCCGTCCGAGCGCGGCGGCCAGCCAGCCAGGGGCGCGGGTGAACGGGTCGGTGCTGTCGCGCTGGTGCCACCACGTACCGAGGCACGCGGACGCCGTCAGGATGACGGCGTAGCGCTCGCAGAGCGCGAAAGCGGCAGGTTCGGCCGGTGACGTCGCGTCGTACGGGGGAAGTTCGAGAACGCGGTCGCGCAGCTCGCGCAGGTCGTCGAGCAGCATCCGGCACAGGGGCCCCAGCACCGGATCGCCGTCCAGCTCGGGTGCCAGTGCGACGAGTACGGCGAGCACCGGGTCGTCGGTACCGGCGGCGACCGGTGACCGGCGCAGGTCGAGGTCAGGCAGCTCGTCCGACGGTCGGAACAGCGCTGCGGGTGCGGGCACCGACCGGAACCAGTCCCCGGCGGCCGAACGACGCAGCTGCGGGAGCATCGACGCCACGCAGGCGGTCGGGCCGGCATGTGCGAGTGCGACGACGGGCAGATCCCGACGGTGCTTCTGGAAGATGGCGTGCTCGCCTTCACGCAGGAACGACCGGGCCCCGAGCACGACGGCCAAGTCGTCGACGGCCTCATTGATCATCGTCGGCACCAGGTACTGCAGGGCTGCGGCGTAGCCGCCGGTCTGGTGCGGCAGCAGGTGCAGAGCGCGGCAGACCGTCGTCGTGATGCTGTCGCAGGCGAGCAGGTCGGCGAAGGCACCGGTCAGCAGGGATCGGGCGTGCGGCAACTCCGCCACCGTGCCCGAGTAGCGCGGGCGGCTCGTCGCGAACCGGGTCACCGTGCGCAACTGGGTGTCCAGGCAGCCCACCGTGGCTCCGGTCAGCACGGCGCCCGTGAGCCGGGTAGCACGCGACACGGTCTCCAGTGCGTGGCCAGGCACCCCGACGACCGTGGACGACGGCACGTGCGTGCCGTGGAACTCGGCCCCGCCGAGACGCATCCCACGCAGCCCGGCCGTGCGGCTGCGGGGCAGGAACCGAACGGTTCCGCGGTCAATCGCAGTCATGTCGACGAGCAGTAGCGAACGATTGCGGGCGTCGGCCTCGTCTCCGGTACGGGCCATGACCGTGGCGTAGTGCGCGCCGGCGACGTCGTCGACCAGGTCCATGCGGCCGTCCACCCGCAGCACGCTCCCGTGCTCCGACGCGCGGATGCGAGAGCGGGCAAGATCGTGGCCGGTGTCCGGTCCGCCGTAGACACCGCGGGCCTGGCCGCCGCTCAGCAGCACGTCGGCCAGCAGGCGTTGGTGTTCGGCCTCGCCTGCCGCCCACACCGTGGCCGAGGCTATGAGGTTGGCCACGCCATGTCCCAGTCCCAGCGCGGCGTCGCGGCGGAACACCGGGCGCAACAGAAGGGCGAGTTCGTCGGCGCGGCGCAGCCGGCCGCCCGACGCCGTCGGTACGAAGTGGGCGTTGAAGCCAAACGCGTCGAGCACCGCGCGGCCCGCCGGCAACATCTGACCGCGTTCGTCCGCGCGCAGTACCGCGGCGAAGCCCAGCGGGTTGTCCTCGTCGCGCGGGTCACCGAAGCGGCCTTCCAGCGCGGCGGCGGTCACCGTCGCACCCCCGCGACCGCCGCCGGCAACAGGGAGTAGGGCGACCCCGCTTCGTGCTGGGCGACCAACGGCTGCGCCAACCGGTCGAGCACGTCGGCGTCGGCGCGACCGCCTGGAGACCCCCGCTCGAGCACCCGGCTCAGACATGCCTCCAGCCATAGGCCCGACTCCCACAGTCCCACCGGATCCGCGATCGTGTCCCGGTTGGCGAGCCACAGGTGCACCGCGGCCGCGGCCGCGACACATCCCGCATACCGCTCGGCCAGCTCGAACGCCGCAGTGGGCACGTCCACCGGCGTCGGCCGGTACTTCGTGACGCCGTCGAGGACGTCTTCGACGAACGTCCGGACCACGCCCGCGGCCCGCACCAGCGACGGCGGCACCCCGGGTTGCCGCGTGAGGTCGTCGATCGCGGCCGGCAACGACAGCACGAGCCCACAACCCGTGCGCGGCCAGAGCGTGAGGCGGTCCGGATCCAGCTCGGGCAGCGGTGCGGCCAGTGTCGTGCACGCACGCAGCGCGTCCACGTCCACCGTGCCCCGGCGCTGGGCCCGCGCGAGCGCGGGGAACACGGTGATCAGCGCGTGCAGGTTGACCACGGTGCTGCCGTCGAAGATCCCGACGATCCGATGGTCGCGCTCGACCTTCTGGAACCGGCCGTGCGCGTACCCGGTACCGACTGCCGACGCACGCCATCCCATGATCGTGGACAGCCGTCGGATCAGCCGGTCCACCGTTGTGGAGGTGAAGAACTTGGTGGCCGCGGACACGACGGCCAGCTCAGCGGTTGCTGCCTGTACCGACCGCGCGGCCACCAGCGCCAACGCCTCGACGAGCAGCAGGTCGGCGTAGGCCGTGGTGAGTGTCCGTCCGGTGTGGAGCAGTTCGATCAGTGGCCTGCCGCCTGCGTGGTCGAGTGCGTGCGCGACGGCCATGCCGAGCGCCTGGTCGGCCGCTCCCAGCGACAGCGCCGCGCAGAGGGTGCGGGTGAGTTGGAGCCCGCGCAGCACCAGCTCGATGCCGTCGCCCCGGCCTCCGACGAGCGCGTCGGCGCGGACGGTGGCCTGAGTGAAGGCGATTCCGCTGATGTCGGCCCCCCGGATCCCGTGCAGTCGCACGGCGGGCAGCGGATGATGCCGCGTCGGGGCCAACTCGCGTTTGTCGACCAGCAGGACGCTGAAGCCCCGGGTTCCGCCGGTCGATTCGCTGCGGGCCAGCAGGCACATCAGCTCGCTTCGGGTGGCGTTGCCGATCAGCCATTTCTCGCCGTCGACCCGGAAGCCGGCCTCCGTCGGCTCGGCGGCGACCTCGCCGGCGACGAGGTCGCCGCCGTGGTCGCGCTCGGTGAGCCCCCACGAGACCACGGTTCCGGCCCGGATCCGCGCCGCGAGCGCGACGCACTGCTCGACGTTGCCACCCACCCACACCGACACCGCCCCGAGGAAGGTCGACCCGTGGGCGATGGCCACGGTCAGATCCCGGCGCGCGATGACGCGCAGCACCTGCATCGCGTCGTCGTAGTCGCGCAGAACGCCCCCGAACCGGGTGGGGACGTAGTAGGCCGGCAGGCCGAGTACGTCGAGTTCGCGGCCGATCTCGTACGGGAACTCCTCGTGATCGTCGAGGTCGCCGCAGCGCGCGTAGGAGAAGATCCGGCCGTCGTCGCGAGGGTCTCCGAGGCGGCGCTCCCAGTCCGCCGCCGCGGCGTACAGCTCGTCGTTCACCGCACGCCGTCCAGGCACGGCCGCGGCCGGTAGCGCCTGCTGGTCGCGACGTCGAGGTCCTCGTAGACCGGGGCGAGCCCGCCGGTCATGAACAGCTCCCGCATCCGGGCCCGGCGCACCTTGCCGCTGCTGGTCCGAAGGACCTGGCCGGGGCGCAGGAACACCAGGTTCGGCACCCGCACGCCCAGGCGTTCGCCGAGCCGTACCCGCACCTCCCTGGCCAGCGCGGGCAGGTCCAGCTCCGCTCCCCCGCGGGTGCGCAACTCCTGCATGACCACGAGTTGTTCTTCCGGGCCGGGCACCGAGCAGACGCTGCTCTGCAGCCCCCGGAAGGCGTCGTGCATCCCGGCCATGTCGCGCTCGATGTCGTGCGGGTGCAGGTTGCGCCCGTGGATGATGATCATGTCCTTGATCCGGCCCGTGACGTACAACTGCTGGTCGCGGAGCACCCCCAGGTCGCCGGTGCGCAGGAACCCCTGCTCCGATCCGTCCGACAGAACGCCGTGGAAGGTCTCGAGTGTGGCCTCGGGCCGATTCCAGTACCCCGAGGCCACACTCGGCCCCCGCACCCAGATCTCCCCGACCTGGCCGTCCGGCAGCGGTTCGCGCGAGCGCGGATCGACCACCCGGATGTCGAGCCCGTCCGCTCGGCCGCTGCTGACCAACAACGGCGCGTCCGCGTCGGCGGGCAGGCGCGTGAGCACGCCGCGTTCGAGATCGGACTGGTCGACCGGGGTGATCACCGGGCCGTGAGCGTCGGGGGTGCAGGTGACGAGCAGCGTGGCCTCGGCCATGCCGTAGCAGGGTTTGAAGGCTTCCGGGCGAAAACCGGCCGGGGCGAAGCGTGCGGTGAACCGGATGATGGTGGCGGCGTCGATCGGTTCGGCACCGCTGAGCGCATGCCGGACTCTGGAGAGATCCAAACCGGCCAGCTGCTCGTCGGTCACGTGGCGGGCGCACAGGTCGTAGGCGAAGTTCGGGGCCGTGATGTGGACGGCCCGGTACTCGGTGGCCAGCGCGAGCCACTGGTGGGGCCGGCGCAGGAAGTCGGTCGGGGACATCAGGATCGCCGTTCCACCGAGCCACAGCGGCGCCAGCAGCATCCCGACAAGACCCATGTCGTGGTAGAGCGGCAACCAACTGCAGGACCGTGACTGCGCGTTCGCGCCGAGCACATCCCGGATGAGGGCGAGGTTGTGCACCAGCGAGCCCTGGGTGACGACGACGCCCTTGGGATCGCTCGCGGATCCGGAGGTGTACTGCAGAAACGCGACGTCTTCCGGCCCGACCGGCGCGGGCCGGAAGACGTCACCGGTGTCGTCGACAACGTCGTCGCGACCCATCGCGCTCACCACGACGCCGTCTCGGACGGAGTCGGCGATGAGCCGGGTGACCACGTCGACGTGCTGAGGGCCGGTGAGCACCGTGCCCGCCTGCGCGTCAGCGGCGACGGCGGTCGTTCGCTCGTCGGCGCGGCCCTGGTTGGCGGGAGCGGGTGCCGGCACCGGCACTATCCCCGCGTAGAGGCACCCGACGAATGTGACGACGAAATCCAGGCCGGTGGGGTGCAGGAGCAGGACCCGGTCGCCGGCGCGGCGGCCTTCGAGCAACCGTCGGGCAACGCCGGCCGCGGCGCGGTGGAGCTGGACGTAGGTCAGCGTCTCGGCGTCACGCTCGTGCCCGGCGACCCGGACCATCGTGACCGCCGTTTTGTCGGGTGTCACACGGGCGTGGTGCACGATCGTGGCAGCAAAACTGTTGAACAAGATCTGATCTCCTTGCGAGACGGATCGATCCCGTGCCCGAGCCGAGTCGGACGCCCGCACGCATCAGCCGAATGCAGCTGCCGCCGGGTCCTGCTCGGGCAGGTCCGCCTGAATTTTCGCGAAGGCGGCAAGAGCGCGATCCAGGTGTTCGCGTTCGTGGGTGGCCATCACGCTCATGCGCAGGAGCGCTTGTCCCGGCGGCACAGCGGGGTGCACGGCCACGTTGACGTAGATTCCGGCGTCGTACAAGGCTCGCCAGAACAATATGGCGTGCTGGTCGCTTCCCATCGGCACCGGCAGGATGGGCGCCAGTACCTCCGACCCGTCAGGCATCGTGGTGGGAATGCGTGTCTCGATGCCGATTTCGACGAGCCCACGCTGCAGATAGTGTGCGTTGTCGAGAACGCGGGCCCGCAGTTCCCGGCCTTCCTCGGACCTGATCACGCGCAGCGCGGCCAGCGCGGCTCCTACTGCTGCGGGCACGGCTGCGGCGGAGAACATGAAGGCGTGCGACTGGAACCGCAGGAATTCGATCACCTCGGCCGACCCCGCGACAAAGCCCCCGCAGGAGGCCAGCGACTTGGAGAAGGTGCCCATGCGTAGATCCACGTCAACGCTCACACCGTATGCCTCGCACAGGCCAGTACCGGCGGCTCCCAGCACGCCGGCGCCGTGCGCCTCGTCGACCATCAGCCGTGCGCCGTGCTCGCGACAGAGTCCGACGATGTCGGAGAGGCGGGCTAGGTCTCCTTCCATCGAGAACACACCGTCCACCACGACCAGCGTCCCGCCCCCGCGGTCACCGCGGCCGGCGGTCGGGCCGATGAGCAGCTTCTCCAGCATGTCCAGGCGGTTGTGGCGGAAAGGCCGCGAACGGGCCCGGGACATCGACACCGCGTCGAAGATGGACGCATGGTCGCCGGAGTCGCAGATCACCGTGTCGTCCGGCCCCAGCAGGGCGGCGATACAACCCAGATTGGCCTGATAGCCCGTGCTGTAGACGATGACGTCCTCGGTGCCCATCCAATCGGCCAGCTCGTGCTCGAGCGCGACGTGCAGCGGGGTGGTGCCGTTTAGGAAGCGGGAGCCTGCAAGACCGGTGCCGTACTCCTCCAGCGCACTGCGCGCGCCTTCCTTCACCGCCTCGTGGCCGGTCAGCCCGAGGTAGTTGTTCGATCCCAGGATGATTCGATCTTGCCCGTCGATTCGGGCGACCGGGCCCGGAGCGCCGTCCACCAAGCGGAAGTAGGGCAGTAGATCGCGCTGGCGAAGCGTGCGAACTAGATCTAAGTACTCATGCCCGCGCGCCTTCTCGAAGAGATCCTGCTGCACCATGACCCGCATCATATGCGTATGACACGCAGAGTGACCACTCTGTGAATTACTTCACAAATTGAGCCTTTCTCAACGATAGGACTGTTTATAGGCTCTGACAAGATTCCGGTGGTGGCAGACAGTTGCTGTGTGGGTATCGTTAGCGCTGTGTGACGCCGAGTTCCTGAAAATCGTTTTTCCTCAGTTCATTGGGCCCCTCATCGATCGGGCCGTCGATGAGGGGCCGCTGGTGCGGATCGCCGCGCGGACCCGGTGGCTTGTCCGCGCTGCGGGACGCTCACCGGGCGGGTGCACGGCTATCACCGCCGTCGCCTTGCGGATCTTCCGGTCGGGGGCAGACCGATGATGATCGAGCTGGCCGTGCGGCGGCTGGTCTGCTTTCGTGGACAGTGGCTTCAGGTCCGCTGTCCACGAAAGTGGGAACCCTCCACTCCGTGCAGCCGTGCAGCCGTGCAGCCGTGCAGCCGTGCATCGGCGCACAGCCAGATACCTAAAGAAATCGATCAATAACCTACAGTGAAACATCGACTGTTAATGCGCGCCGACGCTTCTCAAGCACGCTCCGGGAAGGTATGCTCGAAATGCGATGGGAAACGCTGCTTCACTCTGCCTCGGCCTAGATCTCGCTTAGATCACTATGGATCTTCCTGCATTCTTCGCTCGCCAAATGAGGTGTCGCTGGATTACGCCAATCGCCGTAACATACAAATCTTGGCCCGCGTCGCTGTCTCGGCCTGCCCAGTACGACAGAAAGCAAGGGGAATGAGAGTCGGTGCCTGACTCGAGAAGGGTATTGTCGCTGAGCGTTGCGGAGTACGATGCGGGATGACGACACGGCAGACCCACCTGCGCGATAGCGGCGAGCGAGTGGTCCCGGAGTGGGTGAACCCGAACGATCGTATGGTGAAGATGCTGCTCGACCAGCACCTGCGGCGGTACCGGACGGCCGCCCTCGCGGTGGCGGACAAGCGCGTGCTCGACTACGGCTGCGGGGTCGGCTACGGAGCGCGGATGCTGGCCGAGGCCGGGGCGGCGAGCGTGACGGCGGTGGACGTCGACCCGGCCGCGCTCGCCTACGCACGGACGCACTACCCGGCCGCCGCCATCGACCATGTCCTCGCCGACACGATCGCCACCGGCACCTACGACGTGATCACCTGCTTCGAGGTGCTCCAACACGTGCAGGATCCAGCCGAACTTCTGGCGGCTTTCCAGAGGGTGCTGGATCCGCACGGCAGGCTGTACCTGTCCGCCAGCACGTATCCGACGGCGGACATGTACCGGTACCACCAGCGCGACTACGACCAGGCCGGGCTGCGCGCGGCGGTGGGTGCCGCGGGGTTCACCATCGTCGACGAGTTCGACCAGGCTTCGGTCATGTCGGCCAACGACCTCCGCCGGGCCTCCTTGCTACATTGGCGGAGCTTCCCTGCGCAACGATTCCGGCGCCATCCGATGCGTGTGCTGCGCCGACTCGTCCGGACCCACCTCGTCCAGGGGGTCACGCACGAGGCGATGACGGTGGTCTGCGCACCCACAGGAAATGTGTGATCTGACGAGATGCTGACGACACAGACGCGGTTGCCCCCGAGCCCCCCGGCCCCGCGCAGCTGGCAGACGCTCAACTGGCTGGTACGGCCGTACCCCTATCTCGACGCGTGCCACCAACGGTTTGGTCGGGTATTCACCCTGCGCCTGCACGCCTTCGGCGACCTCGTCATGCTGTCCGACCCGGACAACGTCGCCGATCTCTTCCGGATGTCACCGGACGACGCGCGGCCGGGTGAGGCCAACGAGCTGATAACCCCGGTAGTGGGCAGCGAGTCGCTGTTCGTCCTCGATGGTGAGCCCCACGCCCGGCGACGAGCGGAACTGCGCTCGTCGATCACTACCCGGCCGCCCATCGACCCGGACGTCGTCAGCAGTCTGACACTGGCGGAACTGCCGTCCGGAGGCGGAGAGGTCGCGGCCAACACGCTGTTCCGGTGGCTCGCGATGCGGCTGATCGGCTATCAGTTGTTCGGTACCGCCAGCCCCGACGTGCTGCGGCCGCTGGCCGAGCAGCTCCACTGGCTCCTCGGTCCGCTCGGCTCCACGGCGGCCTTCTTCCCGCCGCTGCAGCGCAACCTGGGACCGGCCAGCTTCGGCTACTGGTTCCACCGCCGAATCGAGGCGGCGAACGCGGCGCTGGCCGATGCGGTACGGCAGGCGACTGCGCTCGCGGCAGCACCGTCGACCGTCGAACGACTGTGCCGAGGCAGGGGCGGCGGATCAGCCGACCGTCTGGAGGGGACACTGCGCGACGACGTGGTCACCATGATAGTGGCGGGCGACGACGCGATGGCGAGCGCGATGTCGTGGACGCTGTTCTGGATCGCTCGGACACCGCGCGTACAGGAGCGCCTGCTCAACAGCTTGCCACCAGGGGCCACACCCGAGCAGATCCTCGACAACGACTACCTCACGGCGGCCTGCCAGGAAGCGCTGCGGATCACGCCGGTCGTCGACATGGTCGCCCGCACGACGACCGTGCCGGTCAGCGTCGCAGGGTTCGACATCCCCGTCGGGTCGTTGTTGTCCGCGGCCATCTACCTGGTGCACCGCAACGAATCGATCTACCCCGACGCCGCCAGTTATCGTCCGGAACGGTTCCTCGACCGGTCGTACCGGCCTTCGGAGTTCATCCCGTTCGGCGGTGGCCTCCGGCGTTGCCTCGGCGCCAACCTGGCGCTCTTCGAATTGCGACTGGTGATCGGCACCATCCTCGCCAATTACCAGGTTGCACCGGCGAACCCGGAGGCGGGCGAGTTGCGCTACGCCCGCCGGAACGTGACCGTCGCACCGGCCGACCCGCTGCTCGCGCGGCTGATCCCGCGCAGGCGCTGAGACCAGGATGGCCACAGACGGCACGACCCGACCCGACACCCTGGTCACCGGGGCCACCGGCTTCATCGGTGGCCACCTGACGCGAACGCTCGTCCAGCGAGGACATCGGGTACGGGTGCTCGCCCGTGCCGGCAGCGACCGTTCGGCGTTCGCCGATCTGGAGGTGGCTGTCGAGGAGGGTGGTCTCGACGACACGGCTGCGCTCGAACGTGCGACGGCCGGGGTCCGGCACATTTACCACTGCGCCGGGATGTCGGCCGACTGGGGCCCGTGGTCCCAATTCGCGCGGACGAACGTAGACGGTGTGGTGAACCTCGTCGCGGCGGCGGCGAAAGCGGAAACCGTCGAACGATTGCTGCACGTGAGCACCACCGATGTCTACGGGTATCCGGAAGAGCTCTGCGACGAGACCGCCGCCGTGCGGGACGTCGGCCTTCCGTACAACCGAAGCAAGATTAACGGGGAACGGGCATTGTTCGCCGAGGCCGAACGCGCTCGCCTGCCGTGGACGGTCGTGCGGCCCGCGACCGTCTACGGTCCGCGCGACATGGTTTTCGGCGTCGAGTTCGCACAGCTGCTGCAGAAGCGGAAGATGGTCCTCATCGGTGGGGGCATGCGGACGGCAGGTCTGCTCTACGTGAGCAACGCGGTCGACGCGATGATCACCGCCTGCCACAGCAGCGCCACGGTGGAAAAGGTGTACAATCTGCGCGATCCCGAACCTACCACGTGGCGCGAGTACGTCGACGCACTGGCCACCGGGCTCGGGCTCGCCGCGCCGACGCTGAGCATTCCGGTCCCGCTGGCGATGGCCGCGGGACGGGTGTGTGAGTTCGCGTTCACGGTGCTGCGCAAGCAGTCCCGCCCGCTCCTCACGCGCCACGCAGTGCTGTTGCTCGGTATCGACCAGTCCTACCCGATCGACCGCGCTCGACGTGACTTCGGCTTCGGCAGCGGCGTGTCGGCCGCGGAGGGCATCGCCCGGACGGTCGAATGGCTCCAGTCGCCGGACGGCCGTCGATGCGTGGGCCACTGAGCCTTTCCGCGTAACGGTTCGTTGCGTTCTGTAGTCATGTTGTCCGGTTGTGCTCGATGTGGAGGAGGACGAGCGCAGCGGCGACGATCCGGCCGATCCTCCATGGGCAGCAGGGCGTGCTGCAAAGTCGTTTGTGCTGGTCAGGCGGGGTGTTCGAGGCCGAGGATGGTCGGCGCGGCGGCCTGTT
>NZ_CAKJTM010000127.1:0-901 GCF_917627345.1 Protofrankia sp. CiP3
ACAGGGGGACGTAGCCATGAGCGCCATGCTCTCTTCGCATTGCCGCTCTCGGATAAGGGGGAGTGAGGAAGTGGCCGGTAGATGTCTGTAAGTTACAGCGCGGGCGATAATACATCCGGTAGCCCCATCCTTGGGCCGGTGCAAGGCCGTATGCTTCCCGCGGCTCCGATGTATGGTCAGCGACCCGCTGATGCACCATTGGTCGACCTCGTCTTTCTCGGCAGAGTATCCGACGAGGATCTCCAGGACCCGACGCTGTCCATCCCGCGGCAGCTGGCGAGCTGCCAGGCCGTGCTGCCACCTGGCGCTAGAATCGTGGGGTATTACTGGGATGTCGAGTCCGGCCGTATCCATCCGGACTTTCGTGGCCGTAGCAGAGCAGCACGAAAGGTTTATGGTACCGGTTCCGCGGGACGGCGGGATACATGACCTCCTCGAAGCCGCGGCACGGCAGGACCGCACGTTCGACGCGGTTATCTGTGAGGCGATCGACCGTGTCGCGCGACGCACCTACTACGGGGTCAAGATTGAACACGACCTCGAACGTGCCGGCATAACGCTTCTGGCAGCAGACGAAGGCATAACACACTTACGCAAGCGGGCAACAGCGATCCTGACCAGACGGGTCAAACAGGCAACCGCCGAATGGTATGTGCTCGAGACCCTGGAGAAGGCCTGGGACGGGTTCTGTGAGCATGCGGTGCAGGGATGGAACATCGGAGTCCCACCCTACGGATACCGTGCCAAACGGATACCTCATCCGGTCCCTGCTAAACGGGCCGAAGGATTGCACAAGACACGGTTGGTTCTTGATCCGGCCCGTGCTCCGGCTGTTGCAATGATCTTTGAATGGCGGGTGGCCGCGCGTGTGTCCTGCCAGGAGATCGCCGACCGTCTCAAC
>NZ_CAKJTM010000127.1:1319-1871 GCF_917627345.1 Protofrankia sp. CiP3
ACCGATAGTGATCGTTATCCGCCCCCGACGGCGATCGGAGGAACGCGGAGCCGAGGGTCGTGGAGCGGCCGGACTGTCTACAGCATCCTGATGAACCCGAAGTACACAGGGTACATGGTGTGGAACAGGCGAGCGCGTAACAGTCGCCAGGGCCGGTTCAATCCACCGGCTTTATGGGTATGGTCACCGGAAGTGACACATCCACCCATTGTCAGCCTCGACACCTACCGGGCTGCGGCCGAGATCAGCAATGGTCGGCGCGGCAGCCGATCATCCTCTGTCGCCAATACACATCCCGCTACTGAGCGCTCGTATCTACTTCGGTCCTACGTCCGCTGCGCCATCTGCGGCCGTCGGATGGAGGCGACGACACGCAAGAAGCAATACGTGTACCTCCGCTGCCGTATCAGGCCGACCAGCGGTCATGACGCCCACCACCGTTGGCCCGGACATCCCGCCGATATCTACGTCCCCCAGCACCTTCTCCGTGACGGCATCCTTGACTTCTTCGCCGACCGCGTCTTTGGGAAAGATCGCCACTACCTTCTGGGT
>NZ_CAKJTM010000127.1:2556-12250 GCF_917627345.1 Protofrankia sp. CiP3
GGCGGCTACCGTAGCCATCGTTCCAACGACCAACCCGGCCAGCGGTCCGCCGGCCGGGTTGGGGATGCATACTGCGCGCTCGGAGGGACTCGAACCCCCAACCTCTTGATCCGTAGCCCTCGGCGGACCGTCCACCCACGTCTACCGACGTCCGCTGGTGCAGGTCACAGGCTCGGGACCGTCCACCGGCGTCCATGGACGTCTGTCCCCGTTGCAGTACGTATGCAGCACGGTGCCTGTCTGGGTGCCAGCGACGGAACGTGAGGAATCCGATCAAGGTTCGGGTCTGCCTGCCCGACGAGAGCCTGGGGCGTGCTGGTCCTGGGAGGGTGAGCATGAGCTGTGGTCGGGCAAGCACACGACCATCGGACACAACTTTCAGATCATCAGTGACCCCGAGGGGAACGTTCTCGCGGTTTCCGAACCTGTTCCCGGTAGTCGCTACGACCACTTGATTCCGCCACCCCTACATCACCACCAACGACGCGACCCCCGCCGTCTGCAACAATTCGTGCGGTTATTATCACCCACCATGACGGGCATCGTCTCGCGGGTGGCCCGCGACGGTACGGCAACAGCTGGCCAGGTGCGGTCGGTCAACGCGAACGAACCTGAAGACCACGGTGCCGCTGGTTGGTCTACGCGGGCGGGCAGGTTCGCGAACCGGTGGCGGGAGTGGGCCGACGTTCCCCGCCAATTCGGCATCGCGATGGTGATTGTAGTGATCTTTTTCGGGGGGGCGGCCGGCACGACCGCGCTCATCTTCGTGCACCGCCATCACGCGTTGCGGGTGGCGGGTGAACGCGCCGGCGCTTCCGTGATCAAATCACAGAACCTGCGCGTCGACCTGTCCAATGCCGACGCAGACGCGGCGGCGCTGGTATTTGATGAGGTCGACCTCGACCTCGACCTCGACCTCGACCGGAACAAGGACCAGCTGGCCCGCGACGCGTACGACGCGACCAGGACCGAAAATACGGTGACCGACAAGGTCGTCGACGCCGAGATGGCTCTCGCTGAGCTGCGGCGCCTCAACACCAGCCTCTGCCCGGACCACGGGACCAACCCGACAGATCTGGCCGATTCCAGCTGCGAAGGTGACCTTCTCGACCTGCTGGAGCGGCAGATACCCACCTACACCGACCTCGTCGCGACGGCACGGGCGCACAATCGGGTCGGAAACCAGGTTGCCCAAGCTTACCTGCAGCACGCGTCGGCTCTGATGCAAAACAAGATTCTGCCCGCCGTGGACCAGCTGTTCGTCCTGACCAGCGAGGACCTCGACCGGGAGTCCAGGCGGGCCACGGACGCCACCCACGAAGTCGAGATAGCGGTGCTGCTAGGCACGTGTTGCTGCACCGCGCTCGGCGGTCAGGTTCTGCTGTTCCGCCGTACCCAACGGGTGTTCGACGTGCGCCTGCTCGCGGGCACGGGGGTTCTCCTGCTCGCGGGGGGCCTGATGTTCGCCGGGATGGGCATCGAGCGCTCCCGGGTCGTCACGGCACAGGAGAAGGGTTACCAGCCCATGGTGCTGTTCACTCAGGCCCGGGTGCTGGTATTGCAGACGCGCACGGACGACAATCTGTCGTTGATCTCGCTGAGCGACCGGGCCCGGTACGACCAGGGGTCCCAGGACGCGGTGCGTGCACTCGGCTATGACCTGGACGGCAAGCAGTTCGCCACCGGGTCGCTCCCCGCGGGACGGCGGGGAGCCCTGGTCGCTGCGCTCGACCACATCCCGGCCCCCGAGCGCTCGGCGCTGACAGCGGACCTGGACGCCTGGCTGTCCACTCGCGCCGTCGTCACCGCGCTGCTCGCCCCAGTGGGAGTGGCGGAGAAGCCTGCGGGTGGCGATGAGAAGCTGAGTCGCTTCGCCCACGCGACGCTGCTGACGGTGAACTCCAGGGAACCCGCCTTCGCCCGGTTGGATCAAGAGCTCGACAAGGTGCTCAACGTCCGCCAAGCTGACTTCCGCGCCCGGATGTCAGCAAGCGCGCCGCCGTTGGACTGGCTCGGCTGGAGCGGCTTCGCGGGCGTTCTCGTCGCGGCCCTGTTCATTCTCGCCGGCTTCCGGCGCCGTTTGAGGGAGTACGCCGCGTGAGACGCAGCCGGGGGTCTGTCGGTAAACCCGCCGAGGGGCGTTCCAGCGGATTCGTAGGGCCGGTGGTCCGAAGATTCGCCTGGGCGCGGCGCTGCATCGTCCCGCTCGGTGTCGGAGCGGTGGCGCTGGCCGTCGCGACCGCGTGTGCCACCGTCGGCAGTCCACTGCCGACGGACGCGAGGCCGCTGCTGCCCATGCCGACCACACCCGCGCCGTCCTCGTCCTCTCCTCCGTCTTGCGCCAAGTTCGACCCGTTTAGTCAAGCCGTGCCGCGGATGGATCCGATGCCGACGCCTGGCGGCTCAATGCCCACCGGCTCGGCCATGGCGGACATCAAGCAGCGCGGTTTCCTCAAGGTGGGCATCGCGGTGGACGACCCACCGCTCGGCTTGGTGGACTGGCGGAAACTCCAGATCACTGGTTTCGACGCAGACGTCGCCCGCGCCGTCGCGGAAGCGATCTTCGGGTCGGACGGGACCGTCCAGTTCCAGCCCGTCTCCATCGACCAACGTGAGTGGGTACTCACGTCGGGGAAGGTCGACATCGTCGTAGCCAGCTACACGATCACCTGTGAACGCGCGCAGCACGTCAACTTTTCCGGGGTCTACTACACGTCGCACCTCGGGCTGCTGGTCCGGAACAACGCCGGCTTCAGCTCCATCGGGGATCTCCAAGGTCACACCGTCTGCACATCGGACGGGAGCACGTCGTTCGAGAAGCTGGAGACTCTGCCGCCACCCGCGCCCACAGTGACGCCTGCCCCGAACATCGCCGACTGTCTGGTAAGCCTGCAACGCGGCGAAGTGGATGCGATCGCGACCGACGACGTGATCCTGGCCGGGATGGCGGCGCAGGACCCGCTGCTCACCGTGGTCCCGCACGCATTCGACCAGGCATTCGCCACCAACCTGAGGGTCCTCGACGAGCCATACGGGATCGGAATCCCGAAGAGTACGCCCGACAACAGTCAGTTTGTCGCCTTCGTCAACGGCGTCCTGAAGGCGTACATGTCGGACGGCCGCTGGACCGCGCGCTACCAGCAGTGGCTGAACATGCTCGGAAACGCGCGCAGCCCGCTCGAGGAGTACCCACCGTGGTCCTGGTGAGCCACCGATACGATGACGGCGCGGGGTTCAGGGACCTACCCGGCGGATCGTGATGCGGCTCCACGCGCCGACGAAGATCTCGTCCCCGTCCCGCACCGGAACCGGCTGGCTCTTCGGGAGGGGCGCGCGCCTGTCATTCAGCCGTGTCCCGTTGCGTGACCCGTGGTCGACAAGCTGGTAGGAGCCGTCCGCGGTCCGTTCGAGGACGGCATGCTCGGCCGAGACACCCTCGTCCTCGACCGGCACCGACAGGTCGATCAACGGGCGCCGGCCGTCGAGCCGGTTGCGCCGGCCGATGACGACACGCTCGCCGCGGATCGGGACGATCCTCAGCGGCTGCGCGGCGGGAAACCGCATTCCGTCGGACCTGCCGGTCTGGAAGTACATGTGGTCGGCGTCGATGTGCGCTTCCCAGCGGACTCTCGCTACGGGGTACGGGACCAGCTCCGGCGGTGCCGGCATCGTCCCGGTCGCGAACTCGCAGCGGCAGCGCAGGCAGAACCGTTCGCCTACGGCTTGGCGCGCCCCGCAGTTCGGGCACCCGCCACCCCTCCGCCGGCGGGCGTCCTCCGGCGGTGCGGCGGAGGCTGCCTCGTCAGTTGGCACTGTCGATCCCACGGGTCCACCCCGCGCGGAGCATAGCGACCTGCACGTCATGGTCCTGGACGTCATCGCGGAGAACCACCGTTCCGGTCGCTGGGTCGTCGATGGTCACCAGACGGGCGAGCAGCTCAAGTGCCGCCAAGTCGCCCGCGGCGTGCGCGAGTGCGACGGCCCTCCCCAGTAGGTCCCGCGCGGCGGTGAGATCATCTGCCAGCAGGGCTTGCGTGCCGGCCTTGATTTTCTGCGCCACGTCGATCTGTCTCCTCGACGTGGTCATTGTGTGGCTGGCCTGGCTGTACAGCGAGTAGTCGGCGGTCCAGCGTGCGTAGACCGGAGCGGTCGCGAGTTCCCTGTCGGCCCGAACCAGGTCGATGCGGCCGGCCCAACTGGCCTCGTCCTCGATGACAGGATCAAGACCTTCGATCCTGACCTGGTATTCGCGCTTCTCCGTGCCCCATGCTCCGGTCGGGAAGGCGGTAGTCTGATCGTCCACTCGGCGTGCCCGACCGGTCAGCTCCTCGATGGTCGGGTGGGTTTGGGTCACGGACCTCAACCGCGCTCCGTAGGGGACCCAGATCTGGAGAAGGATCTCGGCGAGCACTCTGCTGGTCGCGTCGCGTGCGATGGCGAGGAAATCCGCCTCGAGGTCGGCCGGCTGTGGGACGTCCAGCGCCGTGCCGAGCAGCATGCTGGCGATCGTCGCCAGCTCCTCGGCGACCCAGCCTTCTCCGATTCCCCGACAGTCGCACCGGAAGTGGCCTTCGCAGGCGCGTAGCGCCCGCATGAACTCCTCCGGGGACTCGTGTTCGTTCCTCCCATCGGTTAGCAGGATCGCCTGGCGGATGGCGGCCGGAGCGTTGCGCAGGAGCTCGTCGGCGAGGGTTAGCCACCGGCCGATCGCCGTGCCGCCGTTGGACCGCAGCGTCGCGACGGCCTCGATCGCTGCCTGACGGGATCCCGGGGAGGCAATGGCCAGTTCCCGGGAGTCGGGGTAGAGCGGCGTGGCCGTGCCGGTTCCGGCGACCACAGCGAAGTACGTGCCGTCGCGCAGCGTCTCAACTGCCTTCGACGCGGCGCGCTTGGCCGCGGGGAGCTTCACGCGCGGATAGTCCATCGAACCGGAGGCGTCGATCAGAATCACCACGGCGTGGTCGTCCGCCGGGGGGGCCATGCTGCCGGCAACAGCCGTCACCGTCACGAGCGTGTCCATCGCGGTCGTGCTGATCGAAAGGTACGGATCATGATCCACGGTGAGCTCAAAACTGATCATGATGGCCTTCCTGAGCCCGTGTGACCCACGTCGCAATGGTCATGTCCATGTCTGCGGCCGGACCCGGTTCGCCAGCGTCACCAGCCGGACGCGATCGGCTCGGGTGGTGGCGAGCCTCGCGCGCTCGCGCAACAGCCGCTCCCGTTCGAGACCGAGTTTCGTGATGTCCAGCGGTATTCCAAGCACGGTGGCCGGCAACGTCTCAAAGCTGGTTGGCACATCGCCGCTACTTCCGGCGGCGGAACAGGCCAGCAGCTCGGCCGCTGCCAGCACCGCCAGACGCAGAGCGTGCCGCTGGTCCTCGCCGATCTCGGGTTCTGCCTCTTCGAAGACCTCGCAAGCCTGGGTGATGGCGACCGCCATCGGCGGCTGCCCGGGTTTGCTCGCGACGAGCAACTCGATCATGCGGGTCCGCGCGGGCACGAATGACCGGGAGTTCGCCGTGACCCGGTTGTAGGCTCGCACACGGTCCGCCGGATCCCTAACGCAGCGGGCGAGCGCGAAGGCGACGCTGGAGATCGACGGGTCGGTGCGGGAGACGATGTCGAGGATACGGGCAGCCTCCGGAAAATCTCCGGCCTGCTCCAGAGCCAGCGCAAGCGCGAACCGCGGCATCAGCTCGCCCGGTACCTGGGAGTAGACCCGGTCGAAGTAGTCCGTGGCAGCCGTCGCTTCACCGTCCACCAGTTCCGTCAGCCCCTGGTACCACATGACGCGCCAGTCGCGCGGTTCAGCCACGGCAAGCGCAGCAAGCTGGTCACGGGCCCGGTCCAGACGGCCGGCGTCAATCTCGGCGCGGACCCGTCGCAGTCTCACCTCCACAGTCATAGGTTCCAGCGCCGCCAGTCGGTCGGCCAGCGCCGCAGGCTCCTCCCGCACGGACAGTGCATCCATGGCGAGGGCCGCCGGGTCGTTTGGGTCCACCCGCAGCGCGGCCAGAGCCTGCCATCGGCTGCCGGCATCCTCACTGAAGACGGGTGGCGCTGGTTCGAACCACCGGCTGACTACCGGGGCCCGCCGTCGGGGCTCCTCCCTGGCCGCGACGATCTCGTGCAGCACGCCGACAAGTTCCTCGGCCATCTCGTGTGCACTGCCGAAACGGTCCTCGGGGCGACGCGCTGTGCCTTTGAGCAGGAGGCGGTACAGCGAGTCGAACGCGTCGAACACCGGGGAGGACGGCAGAGTGTGCCGGTTCTTTCTGGTGGGCTCCCACCCTCCACCGAGCACCAGCATGGCCAACATCCGACTCGCCGCGTACAGGTCCGAGGCGATCGAGGGAAACGCCCGTTCGGCACCGTTCCGGTAGGTGGCGTCGTCGATTTCCGGTGCGCGAAAGCCCGGGGTGCTCACGTAGTTGGATGTGGTGTCGTCCACCCGGCGGGCACCACCGAGATCGATCAGCGTCAGCTCGTCCGACGTCACCATGACGTTGTCTGGTTTAAGGTCGCAGTACACCAGCCGGTAGCGGTGCAGGTGGTCCAGCGCGGGGAGCAGCCGCAGGAGATAGCGGGCCGCATCGGCCGGTGCCAGGACCCCGCCCGATGCCTGCATGCACTTCTTCAACGACCGGCCGTGGACGTAGTCCATGACGATGTAGTCGGCGCCGTCATGGGTGACGAAATCCCTGATTTTGACGATGTTCAGGTGGGACAACGCCGTGAGTGCCCGGCGTTCGTTCTCGACCGCACCGCGGGCCTCCGGGATCGCCGTGTCCAGCAGACCCTTCACCGCCACCCAGGACACGACCTGGTCGTCACCGAGGTGCTCGTCGCGCGCCGCATAGACCCAGCCTTGGCCACCGTGGGCCAGCGGCCCGGCGATCCGGTACCGACCGCCGATGAAATCGTTCGGGTTGAGCTTCACGGTGAACGAATAGGGCTGGCCGCACTTCCCGCACCGGCCCTCCAGATCGACCGTCCCGTCACCGGACCGCGCCACCTCCGCCTCGCACCAGCCGCAGCGGCGCAGAGCGCGGGCCACGGAGGTGGTGGCCACCAGTATCGGCGGACCGGTGAGCGGGAGGTCCGGCAGAGCCGGTAAGGCGAACAACCCGCCGCTCGGGGTCGGGCGGGGTGAAACATCCGGTGGGCCGGACCCGCCGGAACCCGTTCCGGCCCCGCGACTGCCGGGAGCCTGTGCGGGGTGTCCACAGGTGTTGCAACGCCCGTGCACGGTGATGATCCCCGAGCCCGTACAACGCCCCCGTCGGCATGGCTGGCCGGTCATGTCGGCCGCACCCGGCGTGCCGGTCGTCGCCGGGCTCATCTGACCGCCCCGCCCCGACCCGGCGGGGCGGGGCGGTCAGATGACATGCCCGGCTCCTGGTGGGCCTCCGATTCGACTCTGATGCTCAGCGCGTCTGCATAGTCGAGGATGCACCGCTCCGCCAGCCGCAGGTCCGTCGGCACCTCGTCGAGGGTCGCGCGGGCCTTCGCGTGCAGAATGGACAGTACGGCGTCTTCGAGGAGGCCGAGTCGACCGGCTTTTGCCGTGTAGACGCGCAGCCGGCTCCGTAACTGTTCGTACCGATCGCGTGGCGCCGCGTTGGCATTGATGAGGCGCTCGGTGGCCTGGGCCGCCTGGGCGGCGTGTCGTCGCCAGGCCGCTATACCGATCGCGGCGTCCTTGCGGCGGCCCGCCCGCACCGCCGCCTGCAGATCCGCGAGCCAGGGCCGCAGGCCACGCCCCGAGTCGGTGAGGAACTCCGGGTCGGCCAGCGCGAGCAGGCCCTCCGGCCGGGTAAAACGATCCATCGCGTCGAGGGCGAGGCGCGATCCCCGCCGCAGGTCCGACTCCAGCGTCTCGAGTATTCCGACGAGCGCAGGCAGCTCGTCTGCGGCATCGTCGGGCACGACGGTGACCGCTTGTTCGGGATCATCCTCGTTGATCATATTTGTCAGTGCGGCTGCCGGCGACCGGGACGCCGCCTCGGTCACACCGTTGTCGGCCGTCGTGCTGCAGGTGGCGGCGTTCACGGGGGCCACTGGCCGGGCAACCAGGATGCACTCCGCCGGGTCGCTCTCACTGAGCACGTGCACACGCTGGCTCGGCAGCTTGTGCTCCGTGGTGAGCGCGTCGATCTTGTTCTGCACCGTCGCCCGGAACTCCGCGAGCGTCGCCGGCCCGTGCTCGTCGGCCATCGCGATACTCAACGCCCGGGAGAACACGCTGAACGCGTCGGAACCACGTGTGAACCGGGCCCGTTCGCCCGGACCACACGCATAGACATAGAAGATTCGCCGTTCCTTCACCCGCTGGACCCGTCGCCGGGACCAGCCCGCCGCGCCCATGGTGGCCTTCTCCTGAAGGTGGACACCCTCGCGGCAGGCGTCGACGAGGATAACGACGTCTCCGGCGTTACTGGCATCGATATAACCCCGGAAGTCAATGGGAACGCACTTATCGAAAAATTTTCCCGACCGTGTGAACGCGCTGGAAGGGACCAGATAATCCTGACCGTTGCCATGCACACCGTGCCCGCTCAGATACAGCACCAACGTTTGTTTTCGGGACGCCCGGTCGATGAACGACTCGATTGCCGACTCGATCGCGTCCCGGTTGGTCCGCCGCACGTCGTGTACCTCCACCTGGTAGCCCACCGGCTCCAGGGCGGCCATCAGCTCCCGTAGGTCTTCTTCGACAAACGGCAGGTCGTCGATGGAGGTGTCTTCGTAGGACGGAACGCCCACCAGTAGCGCCCGGTACGTTCCCGCTCCGCCGTCGCGGCCGTCACCCGAGTCTCGCTTCATACGGCGTGACTACTCGCCGAAGGTCAGGGTGATCGCACCCGTCGCGCCGACCTGGCTGGACGCACCGATAACGGTGACACCACCGCTCGCGGTAACCTCGAAGGAGATCTGGGCCTCCTTCAGTGGTAACCTCCCGCCGGCTTCGGCGATTTCGTCGAACACCCCTCGTAGGCCGTCCACCACATGCCTGAGGCTTTCCCGTAACACGGCGACCGGAATATTGCGCACCGACGTCTCGCCACCGCGACGACGGAAGATGCCCTTATCCCCGCCACCGACATCCTCCTCGTCGTCGGCGACGAGAAAAGGCAACGTGCACGTCGGTACTTCCACTCTGGCATCGGACATCAAGACTCCTGATCTTCATCCCACACCGTCGATCTCGCGGGGATTCTACCTCCGGAGAGTGCGGCATCGGTCACCTACCTCCGCGTGCAGCGCTTCTCGCAACCACCTGCACCGGTGGTCATCGGAACTGCCCGACGACCCCGCAGGCAAGGGCAGGTCCGCCGTCTGGAGGCACCGAGGCGTGGGCAGCTGGCTGGCCTGCTGGTCCTCGTGGGCCGACACAGACCGGGGCCGTCGCAGGTGTGCCGCATCGATCGTTCCCCATCAGGGGGCTCGGTAGAAACTGCCAAAAAGCAACGAATGCGCTGGTCAACGCCGCGAAGGCTGGTCAGTGGGTTACCCCCGCGACGGGTCCGCTGAGCTGTGTTGACGTTGGTTCTGCGACCAGTGGGGCTGTAAAAAGAACGGCTCTGCCAAGATTCCGGTGGTGACAGGTGGTGATAGGTGTTCATGAGAGCAGGATGCGCTGGCGGAGCAGAGGGAACCCGGCGCGGCCGTACATCTGCCTCTTGATCAG
>NZ_CAKJTM010000128.1:0-11035 GCF_917627345.1 Protofrankia sp. CiP3
AACAACTTCCGGCGGCGACCACTTAGTCGATCATTGAACCGGCGCCCCTGGCCGAGCGCCGCCCATATAATCCGTTATGTGAGTTTCGCCGGTGAATACCGGACCGAAGGCTCCGATCGTGCCCGGCGAGCGGTTGACACAATGGAACAAACACGTTCCACCGGCGCCTCTTGACATTATCCAGCGGCTACCGCGGGTGCCATGTTGATATGTTGACGTCCGCCAGTGAAATCGCCGGAAAAAGTATTCGAACCAGCCCGCGGCCGGCACCGGTCCAACCAACCGCTGGTCAAGCGGGGCGAATGGGGCCACCTCAGCTGACCACGACAACGGGATACGCTGTCGTTATCGTGCGAACTATTGGGGGAGGCAGCTGGTGACAACTGCGGCAAGTAAGACTGCGCCTACAAAAACTAATCCACCGAGGCGTATCCCCAACACCCGGTTACGAACCTGTCGCGAAGAGAGAGGCTGGTCGCAGGAACGACTTGCCACTGAACTGCGACGCTTCGCTGTCATGCACGAGGGCCGCGAGGCCGGCGCCACCGGAAACATGATCTGCAAGTGGGAGAAGGGCGACAAGAAACCCAGCCTCCGTTACCAACGGCTTCTGCGCGCTCTTTTTCACCGGACCGCCGGGGAACTCGGGTTCATTGACGATGAAACTGTCAGCCGGCTCGGCGTCGACACCGAGGCGAGGCGCGCTCCCGGGCTCCCCCAAACGAGCGTGGAGCGGCGTTCCTTCTTGCGTATGGTCGCGGCGGCCGGGGGTGTCGCGGTCGCACCGGTGACGCCCGACGCCGAACCCTGGGAACGGCTTTCCGCGGCTCTTCGGCAGCAGACCGCCGTCACTCCGCCAACGGTCGAGGATCTGTCCGCGCGGACGGCGGGCCTGTTCGGGCTGGAAGAACGGGTCCCGGCCCGGGCACTCATGGCGAGAGTGACCACCCAGCTGACAACGCTGAGCCAGCTGCTGGAGACCTCGCCACGGTCGACGGTACGGCGTAACCTCACCATCACCGCTGGTGAGGTAGCTGCGCTCGCCGGATGGCTCGCCTTTGATATGCGCGACAACACGTGTGCGCTCGCCTACTATCGGGTCGCGCTCGAAGCCGCCCGCGAAGCCAACGACAACGCCTTGTGGGCATGCGTGCTGGGGTACGAGAGTTACCAGCCCGCCCTGGCCGGCCGGCCGGACCAGGCATGCGCGCTCCTGAGCGAGGCCCAGCGCCGGGCCGCGCTCGGCGGCAGCATGATGACCCGCGCGTGGCTTGCCGCTCGGGAGGCCGAGGAACAGGCTTCCCGAGGGGACAGCGGCGCGGCGCTGCGCGCGCTCGAACGTGCCGGTGACGCTTTCGACCGAGCCGATCCAGCGAACGATCGCGTGTGGACGCAGTTCTTCGACCGCCCTCGCCTCGACGGCATGCGGGTGACGACCTTCACGCGCCTGCGCCGTCCGGACGCCGCCTACGCGGCCGCGGCGGAGACCCTGCGGACCACCACTACCAGCCCAACCGCCATGAAGAAGCGCTCGCTGCTGTTCGGTGCCCTTGCCGAGGTCCACATTCACCGCAGGGAGATCGACCAGGCATGCCAGCTGGCCGCGGACGCGCTTGCGATCGTGGCACAGACGGACTTCTCGCTGGGGCTTGCCCGCGTACTACAGATTCGCGATCAACTTCGGCCGTGGCGGGAGAGCCAGCCGGTACGGGATCTCGACGAGCAGCTACGGGTGCTGGTCTGACCGGTCAGCACCGCGGGCGTGCGGGAGATGATCGCCGAGCAGGCGAACAGGCGAACAGTCAAAGCGTGGCGGACGGCGCCGTCTCGGCGGTGATCCAGTCCAGATAGTCACCGAGCCCATCGACGATCGGCATCGCGATGATCTCGGGCGTGTCGTAGGGATGCGCCTGGGTAATCTCCCGCGCCAACTCGGCAAATCGGTCGGTTGTCGTTTTTGCCAGACATAGCCATTCGTCCGCCTGCTCAATCTCGCCCCGCCATCGGTAGGTGCTCCGAATCGGGCCGAGAACCTGAACACAGGCGGCCAGTCGACGCTCCACCAGCAGGCGCCCGAGCCGGTCCGCCGCTTCAGGCGAATCGATGCTGGTCACGGCCTGAAGATGGCCCATAAACCCCCCTGATCATTCGGTGGATGAGCAACGTACCCCACATCGGCCCGCACGGTCCACCGACAGATTGAGGGCGTGTCCGCTGGATGTTCGATCGCTTCGCCCCTACCCGGACGCTTCGCGTCCGTGCGGGCCCCCGCTCCCGATGCCCAGAAAACGTCCTGCCGTGTTGTCGTCGGTCCGGATAGAACACCGCTATCCGGGCCTGCGCCGCCTTACGGGCCACTTTCTGGATCATCACCCGCATCGGCCACCAGCCAGCAGGCACGCTACGGCAAAACGAATCGGAACACCGCGATGCCGCGTCTCCTGTTGCCGGGGCGCTACGTGCCGGGATCGGCTCGCCGGCCGCCGGTCCGATAACAGTCATACACACCACCTACCGTGCGTACAGCCGCGAGCACCGCGTCCAGCTGCGCCGGGCCGGCAACCTCGACCGTGAAACGGGCATGGACCGCTCTGTCCTCGGCCGTGATGGTCGATGCGGACCGAACGGTGGCCGACGCGTCCGACAGCATTTCGGTTATGTCAGCGAGCAGGCCATATCGGTCAAAAGCCTCGACCGCGATCTCGGCGGGGAAGGTCACGCTCGCGCTGGGAACCCACGAGGTCACCACGGCCCGGCGCCGATCTCCACGGGCCTCCGCCGCGTTCACGCATTGCCGCCGGTGCACCGAGACCGCGGGGCTGTGCGTGGTGGTGAATCCGACCACGTCGTCCCCTGGCAGGGGCAGACAACAACGGGCAAGACGCACCGGGACGTCCGGCCGGCCGTCGACAGCGGCCAGGCCCGCCCAGGCCTGCGCATGGACGCGCCCCCGCGGCGGGCGCGCTGGCGACACCGCGGGCCGCGCCGAGGGCCGGTGGACACGGTCCGCGAACGGATCTGGATGGTGTGGCAGGCCGGCAGCGTCGTCCAGAACGGTCGCGCCGTCACGATTCGCACCCGCCACACCGGCAGTGGCGGCAGTGGCGGATCCCACCGGTTGGGAGCCGCTCAGGTGATCTGCCGCCGGCGCGGCGGCGCTCACCGCCGATCCGCCAGGTGCGGCGGTGGCGGCGGTGGCGGCGTCATGCCCGGTAACGGGGGACGTGGTGTCGGCGTCTCGCCGCTGGCGTGCCGTCCTGCGGCGGATCCGCACCCTGGCGCGGGACGTCTTGACGAAGTCCAACCAGTCCTCGGACGGACTGGCGCTCGGCAGTCCAGAGCGCAGGATCTCCACCACGTCACCGTTACGCAGCCGGGTGCGCAGGGGCACCAGCCTGCCGTTGACCCGGGCGCCGATAGCCCGATGCCCGAGCTCCGTGTGGACCGCGTAGGCCAGGTCGACCGGTGTCGATCGGGCCGGCAGAGCGATGATCCTGCCCTTGGGGGTGAAGATGAGAACCTCGTCCGAGTCGAGATCCGCCGACAGCGACTCGATAAACTCACCCGGGTCCTTCGCCTCGCCCTCCCAGTCAAGCAGGCTGTGCAGCCAGGCCAGGCCCTCCAGGCGAGCGCCGTCCGCGGACGGCCCGACCGGGCGCGCGATGATCCCGGTTTCCGCGAGGCGGTGCATAGCCTCCGTACGGATCTGGATATCGACGGGTTTGCCGGCCGAGTCCACAACGGTCGTATGCAGGGACTGGTACATGTTGAACTTGGGAGTGGCCACGAAGTCGCGTAGCCGGCCGGGTGCCGGCCGCCAGATGGCATGCACTTCCCCCAGCGCTTCATAACAGTCAGTGACAGAATCTACGAGAACCAGCACACGGACGATGTCGTTGTAGTCACGCGCCTGGAAGCCGCGTTCCTGTGCCCGCTTGTAGATCGAGAAAAGATGACTTGTCCTGACCGAGACCCTGGCATTGATGCGAGCATCCTCGAGACCGCGCTGGAGCGTGCTGACGATCGCGCCAACCTGGCCGGACGCGCGCTCCGCGGCTGTGAACTCGTCTACCATCCGCTGTATCCGCTGGTGCTCGCCGGGATGCAGGACGGCGAACGAACGATCCTCCAGTTCTCTTTTGATCACACTCACACCGAGACGATGCGCCAGCGGCGCGAGGATCTCCAGCGTCACCCGGGCGATGCGCGCCTGCTTGGGGGGAGACTTGAAGCCGAGCGTCCGCATGTTGTGGAGGCGGTCGGCAATCTTGATGACAAGGACCCGGTAGTCCTTGGCGAGGGCAACGATGAGTTTCCGCAGGGTCTCGGCTTCAGCCGCGTCACCGAAACGCATCTTGTCGAGTTTGGTCACCCCGTCGACAATGTTGGCGACCTCAAGGCCGAAATCGGCGGCAGCGGCCTCGAGGGTGTAGCCGGTGTCCTCAACGGTGTCGTGCAGCAACGCCCCGACGATCGTGGTGGTGTCCACTCCGAGCTCGGCGAGGATCTGGGTCACCGCGAGCGGGTGGGTGATGTACGGGTCGCCGCTGTGTCTTTGCTGACCGGCGTGTTGCCGGTTCGCGACCTCATAGGCATGGACGATGAGGCCGATGTCGGCCTTGGCATGGTGCAGGCAGTGCGTATCGGTGATCTTCCGCAGCTCCGGCGGCACCGCGGGGGTGCCCCGGCCCGCTGCCATCCAGCGGGCGAGATGAGCGAGACGGGTGCTGGCCAGCCGGGCGGCCGCCAGCGTACGTGAGGTCTCTTCTCCCCCGCCAGCCTGCTCAGCAGCCCCGCCGACGCTTTCAGCGCCCCCGGCTGACCATCCCCCAGCGGAGCGTTCGATCCGCGCGGGCAACGCCGCGCCTTGCATACCGGCACCTACGATCTCGGCGTCCACAGCGCCCCCCTCAACAGATCTCCACGCCTAAGAGCGACCGGCGAGCCACAGCAGGGCTGGCGAGGACCGGTTGCCGCGGCAACATCGATGTCGTACACGGGCACACCGGTCCCCCTCGACGGGAACCGGCACCCGGGCGGACGGCGGCATCATGATCAGCACCGTACGCCCGAAGTGACCCGATAGCAGTCGTACACGCCCTCGATGGACCGCACCGCATCCCGGATGTGTCCCAGGTGCTTCGCGTCCCCCATCTCGAAGGTGAAACGGCTGATCGCGATCTGGTCCCTGGTCGTCGTCACCGACGCGGACAAGATGTTGACATGGTGATTGGTCAGGACCCGCGTCACGTCGGACAGTAAACGGGCCCGGTCCAGCGCCTCGACCTGGATGACGACGAGGAACACCGAACCCGACGACGCGGCCCACTCGACCGCCACGATCCGGTCGTGCGGATCGGCGCACAGCGTCGCCAGGTTCGGGCAGTCGTGGCGATGCACGGACACGCCCTTGCCCCGGGTGACGAATCCTGTGATCGCATCCCCCGGCATGGGCATGCAACAGCGGGCGAGCTTCGCCCACACGTCCTCGGAACCGCTGACGACCACTCCCGGATCACCCACCGACCGCCGCAGGGCCCGGGTCGGCAGCGCGGTCTCGGCGGCGTCCTCGGCCGCGCCCTCGGGTCCGCCGAGCGCGGCCACCAGCCGGGCCACCACGTTCTGCGCGCTGGCGGTCTTCTCGCCGATCGCGACATACAGCGCGGACACGTCCGGGTAACGCATGTCCCTGGCCAGGCTGGGCAGCACGTCGCCGTTCATCAACCGGGTCAGCGGGAGGCCGTGCCGGCGCATCATCCGGGCGAGAGCGTCCCGGCCGGCGACGACGGCGTCCTCACGCCGCTCCCGGGCGTGCCACTGACGGATCTTCGTACGTGCCCGGGAAGACCGGACGAAGGTCAGCCAGTCCTCGCTCGGCCCGGCCGCATGCGCACGCGAAGTGAAGATCGCTACGGTGTCCCCGTTGTCGAGGGAGGTGTCCAAAGCGGCGAGCCTGCCATTGACTCGTGCGCCCACGCACTGATTACCGACGTCGGTGTGGACGGCATAGGCGAAGTCGACCGGGGTGGACCCCTGCGGCAACGCGATCACGTCACCCTTGGGGGTGAACACGAACACCTCGTCGGTGTGCAGGTCAAAGCGCAGGCTGTCGAGGAACTCACCGGGCTGTGCGGTCTCCCGCTGCCAGTCGAGAATCTGCCGCAGCCAGGCGGTCTGGTCCTGGCTGGAGCCACCTCGGCGGGACCGCCCGCCCGCTTTCGACCCGCCGTCGGTAAACCCGAACGCCCGTGCCTTGGCCGTACCCGACGGCCGGGCCGCGACGCCGTCCTCCTTGTACTTCCAGTGCGCCGCGATCCCGTACTCGGCCCGGTTGTGCATCGCGTGGGTCCGGATCTGCAGCTCCACCGGCTTGCCGTCAGGCCCCATGACCGTCGTGTGCAGTGACTGGTACATGTTGAACTTGGGCATCGCGATGTAGTCTTTGAACCGGCCCGGGATGGGCTTCCAGTTCGCGTGTAGCGTGCCCAGCGATGCGTAGCAGTCACGGACGGAGTCAACCAGTACCCGAATTCCGACCAGGTCATGGATGTCGTCGAACGACCGGCCTCGCACCACCATTTTCTGGTAGATCGAGTAATAGTGCTTGGGACGGCCGGTGACGACGGACTTGATCTTGGCTTCGTCCAGGTGGGCCAGTACCGCGGTCACCACACCGGTGATATACGTATCCCTGCTCGGCGCGCGCTCGGCCACAAGACGGACAATCTCGTCGTAACGCTTCGGGTAGAGGGTCGCGAAAGCGAGGTCCTCCAGCTCCCACTTGAGCGAGTTCATCCCCAGCCGGTGGGCCAGCGGGGCGTAGATCTCCAGCGTCTCCCTGGCTTTGCGCTCCTGTTTGTGTTCAGGCAGGAACCGCAGGGTCCGCATGTTGTGCAGCCGGGCGGCAAGTTTGATCACCAATGCCCGCGGGTCGCGGGCCATCGCGACCACCATGCGACGGATCGTCTCGGCCTGGGCGCCCTCACCGACCTTCACCCGGTGGAGCTTCATCACCGCGTCGAGAACATCCGCGACGTGGTCACCGAACTCGTCCCGGATGCGGTCGAGGGTCATGTGGGCTTCGCCCACGGTGCCGTGCAGGAGCGCGGCGCACAGCGTCGGTGTGTCCATGCCGAGATCAGCGAGGATGCTGGCGACAGCTATGGGATGCGTCACATAGGGGTGCCCGGACAGGCGCACCTGACCGGCATGCACCCCGGCCGCGGTCTCGAACGCCCGCTGAACAGGACCGACATCCGCCCGGGGATGGTTGGCAAGCAAACCTCGCAGCACCGGATCCAACAGCGATGGTGAGGTCGCGCGATGTGACGCGAGCCTGGGGAAACGGCCGCGGACCCGGCGGGGCAGCGGCGGCGACTCGTGCCCCAGGCGCGGGACCACCGGCGAGCCCTCGCCCGAACCGGAGTCCCCATGGTCGGCCAGAAGGGCAGCCTGACGCGCGGCGGCAGCTGTTGATCCACCGTCGGTCAGCGCATCATCGACCTCCGAACGCGCCCGGTCGGCGCCTGCGGAACGCTCATCTGTCGATGACGAATCGCGCACGATCGTCACGCCGGGCTCGGACGCTCCAGTCACCATCGATGCTGCCTCGGGCACAATCCATTCCTACTTCCGCTAGGAGTGATGAAGCCACCGGCGATGCGAAAAACCTGACCGCATCACCTTCGGCCCGACCAGCGGTCATCAGCTCACCAGGCGGACGCGAAAAACATGATCGCACCGCCTCCGGCCAAACCAGGGACCCCTGCAGGTTAACGCTGCGTTGGGCGCCTGCCATCCGCAACTCCAGCCGGATACGGCCGGAGCGGACAAAGATCACAAAATTTCACAAGATACGACTGGCCGTGCGCGCATCCATCACAGCCGCTGCGCGATCCGCTACACCTCCATGATCGATGAAATCGCAAGCGGCGCCAGCCGATCCCGCCCGGACAGGAACATGAGCTCCATCAACACGGCAAGCCCGGCAACCTCAACGCCGCTCTGACGCACCAGCTCGGCAGCGGCGAGCGCGGTACCGCCCGTGGCCAGGACATCGTCGACGAGCAGCACCCGGTCACCGGGCCGGAACGCGTCAGTCTGCACCTCCAGCGTGGCGGTGCCATACTCCAGATCGTAAGTCCTGCTGATCGTCTCACCGGGCAGCTTGCCCTGCTTGCGAATGGGAACCACGCCGACCCCGAGACGGTAGGCAACCGGGGCCGCGAGCAAGAAACCGCGCGCCTCGATGGCCGCCACCACGGTGGCGCCGTGACCGTCGACCGTGTCGGCGAGCGCGTCGATGACCACCGCGAAGGCTGCCGGCGTCGTCAACAGCGGCGCGATGTCCTTGAAGATCACCCCGGGCTTGGGAAAGTCAGGAACGTCCCGGATGTGGGCGCGCAGCACATCCACGGCCTGGACCGGCGCGGGCCCGCCGGCCGAGGTGCCCGCGGGCGTGGGAGTTGATTCGGTAGTCGTCACCGCCGCTTTTTACCGCCTGGACGGCCTTTCCGGCCAGAACGCCGCGCCTGCGCCGGACGGCGCGCCGCCGTGCCGGGCCGGCTGGACCGAGCCCCGGCCACGGCTGGCTCACGGTTGCCGAGAGGTTTCTCACGTTCACCTTCGACGGCCCCCTCGGTGCCGGTCATCTGCCGCGCCGCGCCGACCTCCGTCCCTCGCTCCGCTGCCGGCACACCGGGATCGGCCCCGAGCGCCGCGCCGGCTCCCGTGACGACCTGGGCGCCCTTGGTCGATTCACGCAACGCCGACGCCCGGGACTTGGCCACCCGCACGTCCAGCGCCTGGACCGCCGGCTCGTTCTTCTTCAGATCCACCAACAGCGGTGTCGCGACGAACAGCGAGGAGTAGGTGCCCGAGGCGATCCCGACGAACTGGGCGAGGGCAAGGTCCTCCAACGTGCCGGCGCCCAGCAGCCCGGCACCCACAAAAAGCAGCGAACCGACCGGTACCAGCGCGATGAAAGACGTGTTGAGCGACCGCATCAACGTCTGGTTCAACGAGTCGTTGGTGGTCTCGGCGTAGGTACGCCGGCTGGCCGTACCCATCCCGGCGGTGTTCTCCCGGACCCGGTCAAAGACCACGACCGTGTCGTAGAGGGAGAATCCCAGGATGGTCAGCAGGGCGATGACCGTCGCGGGGGTGACCTGGAAACCTACCAGTGAATAGATACCCATCGTGACGATGAGGTCGTGGATGAGCGACGCCATGGCGGCGACCGCCATCTTCCACTCAAACCTGACGGACAGGTAGATCATAACCAGTACCAGGAACACCGCGAGCCCCTGCAGCGCCTTGTTGGTGATGGTCGATCCCCAGGATGCGCCGACCGTCGAGATGTCGATACCGGTGTCCGGAATGGCGAAACGTTGCTGAATGGCGGCCTGGAGCTGGCCGGTCTGCGCGTCGGTCAGGGCCGGGGTCTGCAGCCGGATCTGGTGTGAGGTCTGGAGTTCCTGGATCACCGTGTCGGCGGGGTTGATCCCGACCGAGGACAGCGCCGCCTCAGCCTCCGCAACCGGCCGGCCGGCGGCGGGAAACTGGAACAGCGCGCCGCCCTTGAAGTCAATCCCGAGCGAGAACCCGCGGATCGCCATGCTGGCGACGCAGATCGTCAGGAGTACGGCGGAGACCAGATACCAGACCCTGCGCCGGCCGACGAACTCCACGTGGAACTCACTGCGGTAGAGCCTGCTGGCCCAGGACATCTCTACTCCTCCCGTCCCGTGCCGGCCGGACCCGACCGTGATGACTGAGAATCGGACGATCGCACATCAGCTGGCCGCCCGCCCGCTTTGCCCGGGGAGACCGGGGCCCGCTCACGCCGGGTCAGGCGGGTGGCTGTGGGCGAGCCGTCCTGGCCGTTGCCCGCGGCCGCCCTCACGCCGAGCGCCGAGACCGTGAGCCCGGAGAACCGGCTGCTGGCGAACAGCGGCCTGCGGACGAGCAGGGAGACAACCGGTCTGGTGAAAATGAACATGATCAATATGTCGATCAACGTGGACAAGCCGAGGGTGAACGCGAATCCCCGGACGGACCCGATCGACAGAACGTACAGCACCGCGGCGGCCAGGAAGGAGACCGTGTCCGCGGCCAGCATGGTCCGCCGGGCTGACGGCCACGCCCGGTCGACCGCCGCGCGAACACTGCGGTGGGCGCGGACCTCGTCCTTGATGCGCTCGAAGTAGACGACGAACGAGTCCGCGGTGACACCGATGGACACGATCAGACCGGCGATACCGGCCAGGGTGAGAGTGAATCCGATCCATCTGCCGAGCAGCACCACGGCGGCGTAGACGAGGAGCCCGCTCACCGCCAGCGAGCTGATCACCACAATCCCGAGGGCCCGGTAGTACAGGAACGAGTACACGACGACCAGCAGCAGGCCTATGGCACCCGCCAGCAGACCGGCGTTGAGGGAGTCCTTGCCCAGGGTCGGGGATACCGACTCGGCGCTGGACTGCTCGAACGCCAGCGGCAGGGCACCGTAGCGCAGCACATTCGCAAGGTCCTGAGCGCTGGACTGGTTGAAGGAGCCCGATATCTGGGCGTCCCCGGCGATACGGTCGTTGGTGGTCGGCGCCGACTGGACCACGCCGTCCAGGACAATGGCCACCTGCTTGCCGATGGTCTCCTCGGTCAGCTTGGTGAACTTGTCCTGCCCGTCGCGGGTGAAGCTGACGTTGACGATCCACTGGCCGGTGCTCACCGAGGCGGTGCCACCGGAGCTGGCCAGCCCCGCCGTCGCCGACTTCACATCGGTACCCACCACCTGGGCGGGCATGAGCAGGTATTTGACGGCACCGTTGCGGTCACAGGCCGCAACCCACTCCGACGGCTTCTCCGTGCTCGCCGTCCGGCTGCGCGCATCCGACGGCGCGCAGGTCAGGGCCTCAAACGTGGCAATGACGTCGGCCGGCGGCGTCACCGCGGCGGCCTGCGCGGGATCGGTCGCCGGGGCCGGCGCGGGCGTGGCGGGCGCCGGGGCTGCGGGTGCGGGCGTGGCCGGCGCGGG
>NZ_CAKJTM010000129.1:0-932 GCF_917627345.1 Protofrankia sp. CiP3
GACTCCCCCGCACCGTGCTACGCCAGATCCGGCTGCTCGTGCGCCCCGAGACCGTGCTGCGCTGGCACCGCGACCTGATCGCCCGGCATCACGCCCGCGTCTCCCGCCCGAAGCGGGCCGGCCGGCCGCCAACGGTACGGTCGGTCCGCGCGCTGGTGCTGCGCCTGGCGCGGGAGAACAGCTCATGGGGGTACCGGCGTATCCACGGTGAGCTACTCGTCCTGGGTATCACGGTCGCCGCGTCCACGGTCTGGGAGATCCTGAAGGATGCTGGCATCGACCCGGCGCCTGAGCGGACGTCGGACGGCTGGGCGGCGTTCCTGCGCTCCCAGGCCGAAGCCATCCTCGCCGCCGACTTCTTCGAAGCGGTGACGCTGACCGGCACGCGGATGTACGTCCTCGCCGTGATCGAGCACGCCACCCGGCGGGTCCGGATCCTGGGCGCCACCGCGCACCCCACCGCGGCGTGGGTGACCCAGGCCGTGCGCAACCTCGCTATGGACCTGCAGGACGCGGGATGCCGGGCACGCGTCCTCATCCGTGACCGCGACGTCAGGTACCCGGCGTCGTTCGACGCGATCCTCGCCGACACCGGGATCGAGGTGGTGCACAGCGGCGTCCGGATGCCGCGTATGAATGCGATCATGGAGCGGTGGATCCAGAGCTGCCGCCGCGAGCTGCTGGACCGCACGGTGGTCTGGAACCAGACGCACCTGCTGCACGCCCTCCGCGAGTATGAGCGACACTACAACGCGCACCGCCCCCATCGGGGCATCGCGAACGGCAGACCCCTGCACCCGCTGCCGGAACCGATCACCGATCTGGCCACGATCACGCGCCTCGACATCCGTAGACGTGACCGCCTCGGCGGCATCATCCGCGAGTATGAACATGCCGCTTGACCTGCACGGACAGGGTTTTCGGCACCCGCA
>NZ_CAKJTM010000129.1:1540-10353 GCF_917627345.1 Protofrankia sp. CiP3
CCCCGCCCAGGACCGCATCGCTCACGCGAACTACCGCGGCTCCGCCCGCGTCTCCGGCGGCCCCGGCACCGGCAAGACCATCGTCGCCCTGCACCGCGTCGCCCACCTCGTCGGCCAGCTCCCACCCGGCGCCGATAAACCGATCCTGCTCACCACCTACACGATGAACCTCGCCACCGACCTGCGGATGCGGCTGGCGTCCCTCATCGACCCGGACAAGCTGGCCCGCGTAGACGTCACCCACATCGACCAGCTCGCCGCCCGCGTCCTCGGCGAAAACACCCCCGCCCAGCACCGCAAGCAACGTGTCAGCGACCCGGCCGCGCTGACCGAACTGCGCCAGCTGCTCGCCGAACTCGACGAATCCCGCTGGGACGCCGCCTTCCTGTTCGACGAATGGGACCAGGTCGTCCTCGGCCAGTCACTGACCACCCGCGCTGACTACTTCCAGGCCCGCCGCGCCGGCCGCGGCCGCGCGCTGACCCGCCCCGACCGCAACCAAGTCTGGAAACTCGTCGAACAGTTCACCGCCCGCCTCGACAAGCTCGGCGTCGAAACCTGGGGTCAGGCCGCCGAACGCGCCGCCCGCTACGAAACCGACCGGGCCCGACGTATCACCGAACGCCCCACCACCGACCACGACCTCGACGACAGCTCAGGCCGGCGCAGCCTCACCTACCGCTACCGTCACGTCGTCGTAGACGAGGCCCAAGACCTCCGCGCCGCCCACTGGAAAATGCTGCGCGCCATGGCCGGCCCGACCGCCCCCAACGATATCTTCATCGCCGGCGACACCCACCAGCGCATCTACGATCACCACGTCACCCTCGGACCTCTCGGAATCAACATCCGCGGCCGGTCCACTCGCCTCACTCTCAGCTACCGCACCACCCGCCAGATCCTCGACTGGGCCCTCGGCATCATCGACACCACCCACACCCCCTACGACGACCTCGACGACGGCACCGATGCCCTCACGGGCTACCGCTCCGTCCTGCGCGGCCCCAAACCCACGCTCACCGGGTACCCGACCTGGGAATCCGAACTCGAAGGCCTTGCCGAAATCCTGAGCACCTGGCGCGCCGGAATAGCGAACCCGACGAACGACCGCCCGATCACCGAGACGCCTGATGAGACGACCCCCCGCCCGGCCACCGTCGACCCGACCGGCCGGATCGCCGTCTGCGTCGCCGACCGCGACTTGGTCGGCCGCACCATCGACTACCTGACCACCCACGCCGGCCTCACCTGCGCCGAACTCACCAAGGACGGCCCCCAGGGAGACGGCGAAATCCACATCGGCACCATGCATCGATTCAAAGGCCTCGAATACCAGAACCTCGCCATCATCGCCGTCACCGACGGCATCATCCCCCGCGCCGCGATCCACCGTTACAAGACCGAAGACCCGTCCCGCTATGACCGGGAAATCCGCAAGTCCCGCTCCCTCCTCTTCGTAGCCGCTACCCGAGCCCGCGACACCCTCGCCGTCACCTGGAACGCGAGCCGGAGCCCGCTTCTCTAGGCAGCGTCCAATCCGCGTTCCACGCCCTCGACTGCATCCGAGGCCGGCGGCGAGGATGAGCGTGGTCTGCGGTGCCCGGCGCCTCGTCATCCGGGCAACGAAGGACGGCTGTGCTCAGCAGCCCGTCCCGCCCTGGTTCGTCAGTCGTCCGCGCTCGGCCTGTTCGCCGCGCTCCAGGCCAGCACTTCCGGACGGAGCCACGGCCGGACGACGTCGCGGGGCAGTAGCTCCGCGAGCGTCTGCCGCACAAGCCGGCGCTCCCGGGCGCCCTCGTCACGCAGGGCCGGTGGAGTCAGGTATCGACCGTCATGACCGCTACGCGCAGCAGGTCGGCCGGTGGCCAAACAACGCGCTGGCCGGGCGTGATCTGACAAATGCTGGCAGCGCGTCCTTGCCGTACCGAAACATCGACATGGGTACTGACCTGCACAGATGGCCAGCCTACGGACCTCGCCGAAAACAGGCCGTCTAAGCCAACCCTATATCGATCTTGCCATACCCGGGGGCAGTATGTCACCGGACGATCCAGAAGTCCGAGCACTCCTCGACCATACGGGCACCGACGGTGTGCCATCGGAGGCGGTCAGGCAGTCCGCTCCCCCACGGGGGTTAACAGCCCGTACTCAGTTGTAACGTTCGGCGAGAACTGCGTGCTCTCTCCGACGCGACGGGCGATCGGGATGAACCGACCTGGTGCGCAATCGCAGGCCTTGCCCAGCACACCCGGCGGGCCGATCGTTGCTACGTGGTCACCACGACAGGTCCAACCCGTCGTCGACACTCGCCGGGTAACCGCTGCCGCCGGGCAGATGACCTGGGCTTGTGGCATCCGGTGTGACAAAGTCCGTGGCGGTCGGACGGGTAGATGCGGCGGCCAGGCTGCGGATGGAGATGACCGTTATCGGTGTGGCATGCACGCCGCGCTCCTCGCAGCCGCCGCACAACAGCTCCCCCGCACGGGCCTCGGCAGCATGGGCAACGCAATGCGTCACCGTTCCACGATGCCCGCGGGCACACTGGCAGTCGATGACGTAGGCGGCTGGCTGATCGCAGCGCATCCGCCTCGAGCCCGTGGTGGCGCCACACGTGCCCGGGACCGCTGGCGGAGTCACCACGACAGACCCCACCGCTCATCGGCTGCTGGCAATGGCAAGGCCACGCAGGCAGCGACGTGACCTGCGGCAGCGACATCCGATGTGCCGTCCCGCGTGGCAACGACAGCCCGGACGTACAGCCAGACCAGCCTGCGCGGAAATGCCCACCGGCCCAGCCAGACGGAATTCGCAAACTCGTGCAAATCACTTCGACCCGCGGGCCTACGCGGTCCATACGCAACGACTACCGGCATGGTCGGCTCCTCACGGCAGCGGGCTCTACACCTGGTAGGCCGCGACACCGCGTTTTCGGCACACCCCGTCCACAACCGCGCCGACGGGCACCGCGTGAACGGCCACACATTGATGAGCATCGGGTGCGCGCATTCCTGCCATCGGTGACCACGCAGGCAAGGCCGTCCGACGGTCAAATACACCGGCCCGCCGATGTCACACGAGCGCGGCCAGCACTCCTCGAAGGTGTCGCGCAGCGACACCTTCCCATGTGCCGTTCGGATCAAGTGACCGCCGACGGATGTGCATGCGCTGTAAAGCGTTCCATGCCGGGGGCATGCACGTGGGCGCCCATCGCCGCACCCTGACGTCTCGGATGACGCCCGCTGGCTACACCCCGGTTCTCACCCAGACGGGACTACCAAGGTCCGGAAACCAACGCACGGTCGGCTCCTCGACGCAGCGGTACCACGTGAAGGTGGCCGTGAGATCAAGTCGACTCGGATGCCAGCCATCAGGCTCAAGGGCGAGGCGGCGTATCCAGTTCAGGTCCGGCTCGATTCGGGACGCGAGGTTCTCGAACCGGTCGCTGTTCATGTCACCGATGGGTTCGCCGGCGAATGCGCACACGGCCACCAACTCGATCTCCTGCTCGTCGCTGTCGACAGCGACGTCGATCACCGCGGCGCCCGGGTAGGTAGCCCGCACGTCAGCGGCGATGCCCGCCGCGATTTCGACGACGAGGTTCTGCACCGCCTCGGCATGGGCCTAGCGCGCCCGCTCCAACGAATCGCGGTCGGGAGTGTGGGCACAGTTCGTAATCATCGAGGTCGCCTTCCAGCAGGTTGCGGTAGGGCCGCCCGTCGCGCCGAGCCATCTGCGTCGGCTCGACAGGACGAACGGATCTCTCACCTGATAGGCCGC
This sequence comes from Protofrankia sp. CiP3, assembly GCF_917627345.1. NCBI lineage: Bacteria > Bacillati > Actinomycetota > Actinomycetes > Frankiales > Frankiaceae > Protofrankia > Protofrankia sp. CiP3. Next base: position 5,318 of record NZ_CAKJTM010000129.1, read on the forward strand.
GCGACCGCGGAAACGACACACCCCCGGTCGCGCACCGCGGCGGCATCGTAGCGCCCGGACGCCGCGCCCATGTCGAAGGAGCTGGAGGTGAAGGGATGGAACTTGAACCCCGATCTTGCTCGCTACCTGCGCAAACGCCAGCCGCGGACGACGTAGAGGCCAGCCGCTCGGCCTGAATCATCCGGCTGACCGCCACTCTACGTCCAGATCCGCTACCGCCACGACCAAACAAGATCACTTGCTCGTCGCCACATCAGGCTCGAAGATCAGCGGACGGTAGCACCCGAGCACTGTCCACGGAAGCGGGACCGCTCCAATCCACGTAACGCCGAGCCTGCCGAAGCGACACCGCGAAACGTGCAGACAGTTGGAGGGCGGCGTCCGCACTCGGGACGCCGCCCTCCAGCAGCTGAGCCGCAGCGTTCACACGCTCGGCGTACTCACCCGCACCCACACGGCCACGATCACCCATAGGCAGATCACTACTACCGCTTGTGTCGCAAGGTCACCTCGACACGCCGGGGCCGCTCGAGGCGCCGGTAGCTCAGCGTGACCTCGAACTCGAAGTTGCCAAGTGCGTTGGGGACGTATCGTAGCCGCCCTTGGGCAATACCTGTGACGGAGCTACCTACCACAGGGGGCGAGAGTATCGGGACGGACGTGGAGGGCAGCTGGGGATGGCGACCGCCGGTCGCGCCTGACCGTGTGTCGGCTATGGTTGATTTGCCGCGAGCCGGGCCCAGCCGAAAGGCGTCGTGCCCATCACGGCTCTTGTCTGGCGGCACCTATGTGCGACGGGGGGAACGGGGGCATCGTGGGTAGCGGCGGGCAGGGTGATACCGGCTGGGTGACGAAGCTTCTGGTGGTCGTGGCGCCGGACCCCGAGGTGGACAACGAGGCGGGCGAGCGCCTTACCCGCCAGTTGCGTGCGCAGATCGGCGAGCTGGACGTCGAGTCGGTCGGTCTGGCGGCCGGTGGGAGTGTTCCGGACGGGGCGAAGGCGGCGGATCCAGCCACGGTCGGGGCGATCGTGGTTGCGTTGAGCGCGTCGGGTGGGGTGCTGCCCACGCTCGTGGGGATGCTGCGGGACTGGCTAGCGCGCCACGATCGGGCACACCGGATCTCGATGACGATCGACGGTGACACCATTGATATGGACCGGGCCACAGCAGACCAGCAGCGTGCGCTGGTGGACGCGTTCGTGCGCCGGCACTCGGTGGGATAGGCGATGGGCCGTCGGCTGGCATTGTTGATCGCTAGCTACGAGTATCAGGACTCCGGTTTGCGGCGGTTGACCGCCCCCGCGCATGATGCCCACGCGTTGGCCGCTGTCCTGGAAGACCCGCAGATCGCCGGGTACGAGGTTACCATCCTGGTCAATGAGCCACACCATCGGGTGGGAGACGCGGTGGGGAGGTTCTACCAAAACGGGCGCCGAGACGACCTGACATTGCTGTATTTCACGGGCCACGGACTCAAGGACGACGGCGGCCGGCTGTACCTGGCGATGACCAACACGCGCCGCGACAGCCTCCTGTTCACCGGCCTGTCCGCGCAGGCGGTCGATGAGGCGATGGACGGCTGTGTGTCGCAACAGAAGCTGCTGATACTCGACTGCTGCTACAGCGGGGCCTACCCAGCCGGACGGATGGCGAAAGCGGACGCGGCCGTGCACACCCTGAAGCGTTTCCAGGGCAAGGGGCGTACGGTGTTGACGGCCTCCGATGCCACCCAGTACGCGTTCGAGGGCGAGCGGCTGCATGGACAGGCGCCGCGGTCGGTCTTCACCCGCTATCTCGTTGAGGGACTCCGCGAGGGCAGCGCCGACCTCGACAGCGACGGTGATATCACCGTCGATGAGCTCTATACCTACGTCCACGACCGGGTCGTGGACGAGATGCCCCAGCAGCGACCAAAAAAACAGGAGAACGTTCAAGGGCGGACCGTCATCGCCAGGAACGTCAACTGGGCGCTGCCGCCCTACCTCCGTCACCTCCTGAGCAGCCCGCTTTCCGCGGACCGGCTCGCCGCCTTCGACGGCCTGGACCACCTGCTCCGGATCGGTAACGATCTAGTAAAGGCGACGGTCCGCGCCGAACTGGCGTGTCTCGCCGACGACGATTGCAAAACGGTGGCGGCCGCCGCAACCGGCCGTCTGGACGCACTCGTCGCCTCTCAAGCCGGAGCACCGGAGCATGCCCCGCCGGGGCGTCGGCTGCCGAGCAGGCCCGAAGCCGCTATCGACTCAGCGTCGGCGGCTCCCATCGGGTTCACACCATCGGGTCCCCTGGCTCGAGCTGCCGACGCCACCCCCGCTGGCCGGGTCGTGTCGGCACGGGCCACGGACGGTCCGCTGATAGACGCCGAATGCGCCAGCCCGGCACGACCGCAGTCCGCCTTGGGCGCACCGCCAGTTGCAGTGGCGTTTGAACCATCGCCGGCCTCTAGGCGGTGGATTCCACGGTCGGGCGAGCCATCTGGACTCTTCGGCGATAATATCTACGCATTCCTCACTGAGGCTGACCGCGTGCTTTCATTACTCGGCGAGGACGACGGGATCCATCATATTGTTCATGTGCGCGAGCACCTCGATCGCGGATACGATTTAGCGTCGCTGGCGAAGCGGTGTCTCGTCACGTCTTCGCTTACCGTGTTCGTCGTGTCGTCCATGATCTACCGTGATGTCGGCGGCGACGCTTCGCTCGGCGGGTACTCGAGCGGATGGGCGATGACGGAAGAGATCAGGCGTGTGGAGCGCGCTGTGGCTGCGGCCGGTATCCATCGTGTGCCGTTCAACGTCATCCTGCCCGACGCATTCGACTACAGCCCCGAGGCGGAGGGCGGCGAAGAGATGCATAGTCAGTTCGACCGGGCGGAAGAATATCGTAAGCGATTCCGTGCTATTCGTTCACAGGTCGGCTTGATAGCGGTCGGTGCGAATTATCCGATTGTTCAACGCCTCCTGAAGCAGGATGTGTCAGACGTAGGCACCACGGTTTCGGGTCTGCTATACCCGGACATCCGTAATCTGACAATCGATGATATGGTTCGGGTTCGCCAAGACCATGAAGATTCGTTCGTGAGGCTCAAACGCGCTTTACAAAAATATCTTAGAGGACTCGGAACCGTCGATTCGGAGCCGGCTTATGTCGCGTTGGTCGAGGAACTCGACGACCAATGCCGCCAAACTCAGAATGAGTTTGAGCAGATCCGGCGACGCCACACGAGCTCCCTCGGTGGAATGGTCGTAACCACTTCACTCGTAGGAGTGGCGACCGCTACGTCGGCCGTTTCTCCAACCTTTGCAGCCGTGGCAGCTGCCGCAACCGGTTCAGCCGGCCTGACAAGCTTCATTCAGCAGCGGATCGCGCTGAAAAGCGAGTTGACCAGTCTTGAGAGATCGAATTTCTGGTTTGCTTTGCAACTCCACCGACGCGGTGATGCAACCCGGTCGGGTGGACCGGAGGTAGCTGTTCAGCAGGGGTCACAGCCCAAACATCCAGGTCAGAACATTGATCGTCACAGTCCGATATGTCGGAATTCATTCCATAGATGACGATTATTTTCCGGACGGATCATTATTTCTAAGGTTCCAGTCAAGATAATCATGCCGTTGAGCTGGGGGTTTGTCTGTGACCCCCTGCTGAACAGCTACGACCGGAGCGTCTCAGCCCCGGGCTCCCACAGAACGGAGCATGAACGTCTCCGGCTACTTTCCTCTTCTAATTCCAGCTACAGTATCCGGTAGGTAAGGTCCAGTCCCAGTACACGAACAGCCCTACGGTCACGACTTGCGATGTGTCACCCCTTACTAACATGAAACTAGACTACTGGAGTCTATATAGGCAAGATCGGGAGACTTGAAGAAACTGCGAACGAGTTCGGGACCTGCAACGAGTCGAGCGAACGCATCCTTGATCCCGGCTCGCATCTCGTCGCGAGTGCGTGCTGCCATTCGGCCGATTCGATCATACTTGACGTTCTTCCAGACCCATTCGTCCGGATTTAGTTCCGGCGAGTACGGCGGCAGGAGGAAGAGCTTAAGACGCCCGTCTGTCGACTTGACGAACGCCTGAGTTTCCTTCGACTTGTGCGAGCCGTGTCCGTCGACGATCAGATAGATTTTGCCGTCGATATCGTGCAACAACTTCTCGCAGAACTCGATGAAGATTTTCGAGTTCACGTTCTGGTTGTCGAGAAGCTGGAAGTGCAGCTTACCCTGAGCCGATATTGCGGAAATCATGTTAACGGAATCCCGGTCACCAGTTCCGTGCACGATTGGCGTTTGTCCTACTGGGGCCCAGGTCGTGCCAGAGTGAAAATCGGTGCGGACCGACGCCTCGTCCCCAAAGAAGATCGAAGCGCCTTCCACCTGGGCTTCTTTGCGAATCTTCGGGTAGTCCTCCTCCTTCCACTTCTTAACCTTGTCCGAATCCTTCTGCCAAGCCCGCGTCAGCGGACGTTGGGGTGACAACCCCATTCGATGCAGCAACTTCCCGACCCCCTGAGGTGTGTACTCGACCCCGAACTTCCGCCGGATCACGTCACGAATCATGTCGCGCGTCCAGAGAGCAAAGTCGAACTGCAACTGCCGCGGGTCATTGCCTACGATGAGCCGCAAAAGAATATCAATCTGCTCCTTGGTCAGCTTTGGTTGGGGGCCAGGAGACTGCTTCACCTTGAGTGCTTCCGGCCCCCCTTCGCGTCGGATCTTGAGCCATCCAAAGAATGTCGACCGGCCAATTTCAAACGCGTGGCACACCTGATCCACGGCCATGCCACGGTCATATGCGCTCAACGCCAGCGCTCGGATATCTTCTAGGGTTCGCCGCGGAATTCTGGAGCCTGATTCATTGGCCATGTCAACAGCATATTGGAAATATGCCAAGAAGTCCAGTATTCAGATTTCTCCTTAGTACCTTCGACGGCTTCCTTACATTGACAAGGACGAAAAAGATACCCACCGGGGGACTTGATCCGGGTGAACCGCTCAACCGATTCGGCCCAGATGGCCCTCGAAGAGCCGCCCTACTTGC
>NZ_CAKJTM010000129.1:10546-11803 GCF_917627345.1 Protofrankia sp. CiP3
CCGGGCTCGGCGGCGAGGCGGCGGCGCAGGCGGTCGCGGTAGGGGGCGACCAGTGTGCGGCGGTCCTGCGCAGGACGTTGCAGGGCCTCGGCCGATTCGGCCCGGGCATAGCGCTTGACGGTGTTGCGCGCCCACCCCAGGCGCCGCGCGCACTCGGACAGCCCGACGCCCTCGTCGAGCAGGGTGTGGACGGCGGCGTGCCGGGCGCGGGTGCGCTCCTCCCGAGTGGTGGCCGTGCGGTCCGGTCCGGCGTGCCAGCAGCGGCTGTGGGCGACCACGGTCTTCTCCACGGCATCGCCGAGGTTGTGCCACACGTGCCAGCGGTCGCTGACCTGCACCGCCTGCGGGGCGCCCTGGCGGATCGCCTGCGCGTAGGCCGCCGACCCGTCGCGGCACACATCACCCGAACCCCAGGATGCTCGCGCAGCCAGGCCTCCAGGGTGGTGGCGCGGCGGTCGGGCAGCACGTCCACGCGTCGGTGGCTGACGGCGTCGATCAGCAGGGTTGCGTACCGGTGGTGACGCCGGAGCGCGAAGTCGTCCACGCTGAGTACCTGCGGGGCCGGCCCGGTGGCGATCGGCAGCGCCATGAGCAGGCGCAGCACAGTCGTCGGTGAGACGGTCACGGCGAGCCTGCCCAGCAGTCCTGCCCCCGCGCGGTCGGCCAGCACCACCCCCACCCGTGCGATCAGCGCACCCAGCGCCGGGGTACGGCGGGCATAACGTTCCGCGAGTCCGGGCACCTGCTCGCGGAAGGTCTGTCGCGGGCAGCCCAGGGTGCCGCGGACCAGCCGCCGCACGGTCAGTTCGATCACCATCGGTCTGCCCCCGACCGGAAGATTCGCAAGGCGGCGGCGGTGATAGCCGTGCACCCGCCCGGTGAGCGTCCCGCAGCGCGGACAGGCCACCGGATCCGCCTGGGTCCGCGCGGCGATCCGCACCAGCGGCCCCTCATCGACGACCCGATCGATGAGCAGCACAGCGAGCTGAGGAAAAACGATTTTCAGGAACTCGGCGTCACACAGCGCCAACGATACCCGCACGGCAACTGTCTGTCACCACCGGAATCTTGGCAAAGCCGTTCTTTTACAGCCCCGCCAGCCGCTCGGCCTGGATCGTCCGACTGGCCGCCACTCTACGTTCAGATCCGCTACCGCCACGACCAAACACGGTCACTTGCTCGTCGCCGCATCAGGCTCGAAGATTGGCGGACGGTGACGCCCAAGCACTGTCCACGAAAGCGGGAACCCTCCAGGCT
>NZ_CAKJTM010000130.1:0-8849 GCF_917627345.1 Protofrankia sp. CiP3
GCAGGTGGAGTCCTGCGGCGTAGTTTTCGGGTGTCTTGTCGTAGCGGGTGGCCAGACCCCGCCATTCTTTGATCTTGTTGATGCCGCGCTCCACGGTGTTGCGGTCTTTGTAGAGCGTGGCGTCGTGGCTGACCGGGCGGCCTCCTGCGCTGCCGCGCTTCTTACGGTTGGCCTTCTGGTCGGCCTTCTCCGGGATCACCGCCTGGATCTTCCGTGTGCGCAGGTGGGCGCGGTTGGCGCGGGAGGAGTACGCCTTGTCTCCGGCGACCGCGTCCGGCCGGGTCCTGGGGCGGCCGACCGACCCCCGCACCTTGATCTTCTTCAGGACCGGGAGGAAACGCGGACTGTCCGCGGACTGCCCGGGGGTGAGGATGATGGACAGTGGGCGGCAGCGCCGGTCGGTCGCGAGGTGCACCTTGCTGGTCAGCCCGCCCCGGGAGCGGCCCCGTTCGGCGGCCTTCAGCCGGGCCTTGCGGCGTCGGTGTACCGCGCGGCGCCGGGCCCGTTCGGTTTCCTCCGCGTCCTCGGGCGCCTCGGTCACAGGGTCGTTTTGTTCGGTTTCCGAAGCCCCTTTTCCTCCGTCAGGGCCTTCTCCACGTCCTCCAGGAGATCCGGATCGACCACCATGCCCGCCGCGTGGTGATGCGCGCGGGCGACGGTGGAGTCCACGCTGACCAGGCTGAGGTCGACGTCGCCGCGTGCCGCCGCCTCGACGATCATCGTGTCCATGAGGGTCTGGAAGACCCCGTCCCGCGCCCACGCACGGAACCGGTCGTAGATCGTCGACCAGGAGCCGTAGCGGTTCGGCACGTCCCGCCAGGGGCTGGCGGTACGGAACCTCCACATCACCGCGTTGAAGTAGCCGCGCAGGTCAGGGATCGGCCCGGACGCCCCCAGCGGGAGGTGCGGCTCGATCAACTCCCACTCGCCGTCGGTCAGGTCGCCACGGGTCATACAACCGTGCTACCAGCCGGAGCATCCGAACGCGAAAGACGATCATCCCGTCTGTGATCCGGACTCGGAACAGGCCCTAATCGGCCCGCGGACTCAGCAATCCGAGGTGGCCCCACCCGGACTCCCGCCCGCGGCGTCACCAGGGCGGCCCGAAGGGCCGGGCCGTGGCGCCGGCGTATCCCCGGGACATCGCCCGCCCGCGACCTTCGCGGTCGGGTAGCTTGGCGCACACGTGGTAAGGCGTCGGTCTCGTGGTTGACTGCCAGCACATCAGGTTCTCCCGGGCTGGTCAGCCGGTCGGACCATGATCCCCCGCGACGGGCGCCCGTCGGACACTTCTCTGAACGCGTCAAAATGGTCCCAGCGGGCTCTGTGAAGGCTGATGCGCGCCGTTATGCGGTCCCGTCGCAGGCATGGCTCGCCGGCTGGCGCACCACACCGTGGGCAGTCCACTGCGTTCATCACGTCAGCGCGATCAACGGAAGGATCACCGTTACGGACGCCACCGCCGGCCGGTTTTGCTTCTACGGGTTCCGGGCCACCGGCATTGCGGAGCCACACGGCTCGCAGAAACGGGGCGTCCGCGGGTTCGGGCCCGGCGGGGCAGACATCGAAGTGGGTGATTCGACAGGAATCGGTAGGCAGGGCGCTGCGGAGATTCACCGCCGTTCCGTCGCCGGCGACTCGCCACCGCCTCCCGCTCGGAACCTTACCTATGGGATAGTCACCCGGTTCCAAGATGATCCATCGTCCGTTGACGGTCCGATGCCAACTACCAGCGGCTCCGCAATCGCGACAGGTCGTAGGGCTGCCCGCGCGTACGTCGACATTCAGTCCCTCATCGAGTTGCTCGACGAGCTCGTTGATGGCCGGCGGCAGCGGCTCGCGCTCCGGAAAGGTCGTTACCGCGTTCCAACACGTGTTACATGCCAGAGTGCGGAGCGGAACGGGACGCTCGACGGCGTCGGGTCGGCGCTCGCCACAGACCTCACATAGCGGATCGATCATGATTCTTACCGTAACATGCGCGTAATGACGACCTGTCGGCGCGCGGGGGTACCCGCCAGCGCGGCCAGCCGATGACATTCGGCGCCCCGACCCTCGGAAGAGGCGTCACCCGCCGCTGCATAGTAATAGACGCTCACCAGTAAAGCTCCTTCATGAGAGTCGGGATGTCCGGCTACCGGCGTGGCCGCGCCTCGGGATCGGGTTCTTCAGCTTCGCCGGGCCTGGCGGCAGGGCACGGGATGCGGCGGCGGTGAGCGCGTCGAGAAGCCGCGGCAGCCCGTCGGTGCCGGAGATGTCCACGGCCATGTCGGCGAGGTCGTCGACCAGGAGCAGCGCCAGGGCGGGCTCAGCGGTGTTGGTCACCAGGCTCCAGCCGTCGCCGCCCGCGCGCACGAGTCGGCCGCCACCAGCAGCCTGTCTGGCGCGGACCGAGCCTGGGGGCGGGTGGGCCGCAGCGGCGAGCAGCCAGACCTCGCGTAGCGCACGCACCACAGCGGGATGGTCCGGGGCCGGGGCGCGGGGCAGCAGGTCAACGAACCGCACCGACGGTTCCAGATCGGTGTCGCCCCAGTTGAGCCGGTCGAACTCGATGTCGTAGGGGTCACGGGTGTCGGCGAGGTCGATGGCGAGCCAGTCCGCGGCCCGGCGCCGGATTGCTTTCGCCCAGCTGGTCCTCGACGGCGCGGTGAGCACCGGGCCGGCGTCGGGCGGGTCGTGGGGTTCGGGGCGGTCCGCAAGACTGATGGCGTATTCGACGGGCCAGCCGGGACAGGTCGCGACCACCGTGGCGATCTCGACGATGACATCCGCCTCGTCGCCCATCGCCCAGATCGACAACGCGGCGGTGACACTGTCGACATCGGTCGAGATCTGGGTCCAGTAGGCCCCGCTGGCGTCCTGGCCGAGCAGCAGCGCGTAGCCCTCGGAGCTGGTCTCCAAACCAAGTGCGGCGCAGGCGGCCGGGTAGTCGTCGCCGAGTTCGCCGGGGAACTCCTCCGCCGTGCACAACAACGCGGTCACGACGGCGAACCCGGCCGGTTCCGGGCTTCCGGTCACGGCATGGCCCCCGCCTTGTTCTGCAACAGCTTCAGATCACCTTCGCACAGCATCCGACACGCGATCAGATGCTCTGGACTCCACTCTCGCCGCATACCGACCACTCCACCAGGACGATCACCGAATACTTGCACGACAGGTTGCAGATCCGTCACGCAGAGAGGAGCCACTTCCTCAAAGCCGCAAAAAGATACTTGGCGTTATCATCTCACTACGAGAAGTGCGGTTCGGTGATTGTGGATCAGCTGTCTGCTGGTGTCAGGACTCGTTCAAGGAACGCGTCGTAGCTCTCGGCGTCGAGCGTGCCGTCCAGGGACAGCGCGGTGCGGATCGATTCCTCGCTGACAGGGCGGGGGATGCCGCGTCGTTCGGCTTCGCCGATCACCGAGGCGATGGTGGCGGCGGCGAGGGTGGGGCGGTGGCGGATGAGCCAGTCGAGCATCCCGGCGATCGGGCGGTTGATCCCGTAGAAGGTGGGCTTGTATATGTCGACGCGGCTGGCGGCGCTGGCGTCGAGTTCTCGGCCGGTCGTGAACTCGTCGAGGATCGCGTAGCGGATCGTGATCGACAGGTCGGCCATGGGGACCAGACGCTCGCCGGTGAGGTCGGCCGCGACAGACCAGCCGAGGTCCTCGGCGATGTCACGCACGGCCGCCTCGCTACGCCAGCGCAGTGCCCAGCGCCGGCGCCGGTTCGGGTTCTCCCACAGGCCCGACATGAATATCCGGACGTAGCGGTTCCAGACATCGATGATCCCCGGGGGCTGCGTCGCGTCACCCCGGGTCGCCTGGATGGTCTCCCTCACGCCGTCGTCCGAGCGGCGCCGCCGCTCGGCCCAGTCCTCGGCGACCGGTCGCGACCACACACTGCGCCCGCCCACGCTGGCCTGGGGCAGCGGGACGTCGCCCTCGCCGCGGGCAAGGTAGGCGCGCAGCGTCGATGCGGCGATCCCGCCGATCGCGGCGAGTTCAGCCTGGCTGACCAGCTGATCGCCGGTGAGCTCCGGCGCGGCGACGCGGACCACGCACTCCGCCAACGGCCGGGCACCGTCGCTGCGGTACCCGGCCCAGCAGGCGAGTTCGTTCAGCCACGGGGCAACGAGCCGGGCCGGATCAACGCGGCCGGTGTCCGCGTCGACGTCCGCCACGGAAAACACCTGCCCGCGGACAGCGTCCCCGCCACCGGCGAGTAGATCGGCCGCACTGACGGTCGTGGCCCCGGGCACCGAGCGGCGCACGTAGGTCTCACCCGCCGCGTCCCACACCTGCGCCGGCCGGTACCAGCCGTCACCGTCCCACCAGTAGCCGCCAGCGCGGTACAGCAGAGCCGGCCCCCAGTAGGTCATGTGCACGAAGGAGGCGTCGTCGTCCCGGTAGAGCACCACCGACCGCCCATGGTCAGGATGCCAGCGCACGAACCAGCACAGATCATGACGGCCCGGGTCGGTCGTGAACGCCACCCACCCGCCCTCACGAACCCGGTCCTGGCGACCCCACGTCTTACCACCCGGATGACGACCCACCGCCGAGATCCCCTTCGGGTCGTCCACAGGGATGTGTGCGTCGTCGACGAACGGCAAATCCGGGATCGGGTGATCCGTCCGCAGGCCGTTCGCCACCGCGTGATAGCGATACATCTCCACTGCTGCACACTCCCGCCCGTAGCGCTGCTTTATCTACAGCGTAGACGATGGAGATGCACAGCAAGTTCCCCACTTGTCGGGGTCCATGCGGGATTCCTGAGTGTCAGAACCGCAGCGACGATCGACCTATGCGGGGTGCCGGCCGCCAGGGGTGGGGTGGTGTCGAGGTTTTCGTGCAGGGGGGCGAAGCGGACTTCGCGGAGCGCAGGTCGCTCAGGCGATCAGGTTCTTCGGGGAGTGGAGCCCCGGTCGGAGGCGGGGACAAGGAGTGTGTCGCCGGAGTGCACGAAGTCCAGGCAGGCGGCGAACTATGGCCGGTCGGCATGATGATCACGACCATGACCAGCGGCTTCAAGCCCACCGAACTCCTCCTCACCGACCCGGCGGTGCTCACCCACATCCGCATTGACTACGCGCGGGTCTCAACCCCGGACTAAAACCCCGACCACCAGATCGACCCGCTGCTACGCGCCGACGTCGCCGAACGCGACATCCACGTCAATCGCGTTTCGTTTACCCCACTGGAACCCCAATGTGATCAACTGGCACAGTTGGTGCGGTGAGTGACCCTTGGGCGGCTGTCGGACTCAGCAGGGACATGGTGGTCGACGGCGCGTTGGCGCACTGGCAGGAGTTCCGGCGTGGGGTATCAGCGAAGAAGGGGAACCACCGGTTCCAGCAGTGGCTGTTCGGCGAACTCGCAGAGCACAGCACCGAGCACGACCATACGTTTGGTCTGTTCGAGATCGCGATCGGCGTTGCGGGGCATGGCCTGATCGACGACGCGTTCCTGGTGCTCGGCTGGCTCGCCGAGCGCTACGCCGGTCACCAAAACCCCGACCTCGCATGGCGGGTGATCATGGGCCTCACCGACGACTGTGTTTACCTCGCGTCCGACAGCCCGAAACACAACTCCGTCGCGCAGCGGATCCTGCGGGAGGTTGTCGATCGCGCAGGCACGAGCACATCGCTCGAGGTCGAGCGGGCGACGTGCCGCGCACTGGTGCAGATCGCGATGCTGCGAAGCATCGCTGGCACGCCATGGGACACGCGCAGAGCCCATATTGCCGAAGTATGGACCGAGGTCGCGCGGCGCTGGCAGGGAAGTGCGGACCCGGAGTTACGTGGCCGCGTCGCCCAAGCCCTCGTGAACTTGGCCCTGCTCGCCCTCCAGTTCGACGACGAACCCGCTGCTCGGCACGCGTTCGCCGAGATAATCTTACGGTTCGGTGATGCACCGTCCGGATTAGACGGAGACCTGGACCGCTGGGTGACGGTCGCGTGCTACGCCAACCGCGTACTGGACCGAATCGCCTTCACCGAACCCGAGTTCCAGCTCGACTACCTGCGACGACAGCGCCACTGGTACCCAAAAAGCGATATGGAGGGGGTCGTCGGGCGGGCGCGTCGCGTGCACACGCGGTCGGCCGGCACCGTGCGGTCCTGGGCGTGCACAGGCCAGCCGTTCGTGCTGCTGCTGCGCAACTTCGAGATGACCGAGCGCTCCGGCGTGACAACGGCCGAGTTCATCCTGAACGAGAAGCGGGCCGATCACGTGAAAGTGATCACTTACCGAGACGCCGATTCAGTACTCGAAGATCTCGATGCCCGTGTTCCGCTCGTCCAGGTCGCCAGCACCACAGCGGGCGACCTGGAGGTCGACCCGTTCGAGATGCGCTTCGTCGTAGGCAACCGACTCTACCTACCCACCGCGACCTGGTTCCAGACAGTGTCCATGCTGATCGCCATCGCCAGCCAGATCATCGTCTGGGCCGACGAACTGACCCCGGCACTATCGAAAGAACTCGACGAACTGATCGCGCAGGGCCGTACCGACGACACCGTGATTCTGCTCGAACCCCACAAATACGACGTTGAAACGCTCGCGTACCTGCCGCGTCGCCCAGGCGAAGTACTGACCAGCGACCATCGCGCACTCGCCCCGTTCCCGAACCCAGTCGACTGCGCCACGCTCAAGGGCGGGGGCGTTGCGGACTGCCCCGAACTGGTGCGGCTCGTGCAGCGCCTCCACCAGGTCGCCCAGCAACCGGTCGGGCCTCGGCTCGCGCGCATCCTTCGGCCGGGCTGAACGATGCTGGTTAAGAGCGCCCGGCAATAGGCTCACTTCAGGCGGCGGGTGGTGGGCCGGGTGGCCCAGCGGTGGGTGGTCGTGGCCCTCCGAATCAGACTGCGGACGGTGACGAACGCGGCGGCCAGGTACAGGTAGAAGTCGACGACCGCCGCGTCCTTCTCGGTGCAGCGGCGTAGCTTGCCGTAGCCGTTCATCCACGAGTGGGTACGTTCCGACACCCATCTCTTCCCGACCTGGATCGGGGCCGGAACCCCTTGTCTGGCGATTTCGCCGACCATGCCGTGGTCGTCGAGCACTTTCCGGGATGGCTTTCCGTCAGCGGTCGCGGACTGTGCTAGAACGAAAATTCACCTGGGTCCGAGCGTGCCAACCCAGCCCGGTGTTCTTGGGACGCTGGGCTGGGTGGTGATGTTCAGGTTGTCGGAGCTGGGGTCAGACGGCTGGCGCATCCTGGGGGGTGACGGCGACCTGGAAGCCGAGCCGTTCCAGGCGTCTGACATGGCCGGCGACCTGTTTGCGGGTGTCCTTGCGTCGTTCGTGGTAGTCGGCGCCGAGGTCGCGATAGCGGGCGTCCGGGCTGTCGATCAGGTGCCAGATGGTGGTCAGGATCGACCGTGACACGGCGACGATGGCTTTCTGAGGGCCTCGGTTGGCGCGGATGCGCCGGTAGCGGGCGCCGTAGAAGGTCCGGGTCCGGGCGAGCGCGAGAACGACCTGGCCGAGGGCGCCGGCGAGGTAGCGGTTACCTTTCGCGGTCCGGCTGGGTTTGGCCCGCCCGGCGGACTGGTGGGTCTTCGGTGCGAGTCCGGCCCAGGAGGCCAGGCTGCGACAACGAGGTCGCAGTGCGCCGTGAGGCGCTGAGAACCGAAGGAGGTGCAAGGCCTTCTCGCTGGGCTGTCGCAGCAGCCTGGTAGAAGCTGAGCGCAGTCTGACCCGGGAGACGCCGGGAAGGGCGGGAGCAGCGCTGACAAAGCCGGGACGCCTCGGGACTGCCAGACGGGGCGGGTCCGGCGAGCGAGATCAGACGGTATACGAGAGGAACCAGTGGTAAAGCTCCGTAAGCGTGTCACCGGCTCAAATCTGGTGGATACGGGCCGGGATGCAGCGCGGGACCGCCCGGAATGGGTGGTTGACTCCGTAGCCGGTTTGCGATGCCGGTGGGGAGGCCATGAGGAAAGGCTGCGGCGTACTCATGGCGAGGCTGCCGGGGCAGAGCTGGATGCCAAGCTGATCGATCGGTTCGCAGTGAACACGGGAACCATCCCGCACCACTCCCGCTGCCCGGAATCCGTTCGGGTGGGTGGGATAGACGCGTCGTCCGTTGACGATACGGGATGGGGCGGAGGCCTTGTAGTAGTCCGAGCACGCGAGAGGCGTGCACATGGCGAAGAAGGCCAGCAAGTCTGCAGTCGGGGTGCTGGAATGCCAGGAGAGCGTTGGTGAATACCGACGGGCCAGACGATGCCGTACTGAAGGCGGAACGCCGGGTACTGGAGATCCAGACCAAGCTGCACCGATGGGCCAGCGACGATCCTGATCGCAGGTTCGATGATCTGTTCAATCTCGTCTGTGATCCCGCGTTCCTGCTGGTGGCGTGGGATCGGGTACCCTGTACTCCGCACGATCGTCCAGTGTGCTGATTGCGTGACTTCTTGATCCGGCGGCGTGGCGATCAACCTGGTGCGTAGTGCGTCCGGTCTGGCACGGTTCGCAGCGTGCTGGCGACCGCAGACCTCCTCTACGGGCCCCCGAGCTCGGAGAAGTTCCTCGGCTCGCTGCCCGTGATCCGTAGCCTGCTCGCGAGGATCGACCTCGTCGCGATCATCGACCGGCTGTGCCCGATCCAGGAGAACAAGGCCCGCTACACCCACGGCCAGGTCATCGCCATGCTGATCGCCAACCGGCTGACGTCCCCGACCCCGCTGATCCGGGTCGAGCAGTGGGCCCGCAGGTGGGCCGTCAAGGAAATCTTCGGGATCGAGCCCGACGCGCTCAACGACGACCGGTGCGGCCGGGCGCTCGAAGCCCTCGCCGAGCAGGCCGACGCGATCGCCGGCTCGATCGGCGCGGTCGCGGTCGCGGCGTTCGGCATCGAGA
>NZ_CAKJTM010000130.1:9207-9969 GCF_917627345.1 Protofrankia sp. CiP3
CCCTGCGCTTTCACTGGGACATGACCAGCATGTCCGTGTACGGCGCCTACGACCAGGCCGACCCCGCCTACGCCACCCCGAAACCCGGCCACCCAAAAGATCACAGATTCGACCTCAAACAGGTCCAGGTGGGCGTCGCGACCAGCGCCGACAGCGCGGTCGCGCTACTCACCCGCGCCTACGACGGCGGCGCCGCCGAGATCAGCCAGGTCGAGGGCGCGCTGCGCGCCCTGCGCGAACTGGCCGGTGAGCGCCGCTTCCTGATGGTCGGGGACAGCAAGCTGGTCTCCTACACGAACCTGCGGACGATCGATGCCGCCGGGGCCACGTTCGTCGCCCCCGCCTCGCGCACGCTCGTCGGGCTGGCCGAACTCGCCGCCCACGACCCGACTACCGCCACGATCGTGGACTGGGCGGCCCAGCGCGACCAGAACAAGCTGTTCCACGAGCGCGACGTCCACCGGGTCGTCGAGGGGACCACGACCTTACGCGGGCCGAAGGCCGCCGACCCGCCGTTCCCCGTGCGCACGGTGTTCTCCCACTCGGCCCGCCGCGCCGAGACGACCGCGACCACCCGCACGAAACAGATCGACAAGGCGCGCGCGGCGCTCGTCGTGCTGCACCGCAACCTTGGGACCCGCTACTACCCCGACGAGGCTGCGGTCCGCGCCCGCGTCGAGAAGATCACCGCAGAGTGTCGGGTCGGGGCGTGGCTGCGCACGCACCTCGACACCGACCCCGACACCGGCAGACCACACCTGA
>NZ_CAKJTM010000130.1:10087-10581 GCF_917627345.1 Protofrankia sp. CiP3
CCTGGTTCTTCGACCCCGACGCGCTCGACCTCGCAGAGAAGGCCGACGGCTGGTTCGCGCTGCTGACGAACCAGAGCATCGAGGAGAAGGACACCGCCGGGGTCTTCCTCGACTACAAGGGCCAGGAGGCCTCCGAGCGGCGCTACAGCGCGTTCAAGGGCCCGCTCGCCGTCGACCCGCTCTACGTCGAGAACAACCAGCGGATCCATGGCCTGCTCCACGTCGTCGGCCTCGCCCTGCTGCTGTTCTCCCTGATCGAGCGCCAGGCCCGCCAGACCGCGGGCCCGTCCGGGAAGGCCCACCGGCCGGCTCCTGCTCGAAGCCCTCGCGGACCTGCGCCTCGTGCCCGCCCGCGACGGCCAGCCCGCCTACATCCCCCGGCCCACCCCGCTCCAGCAGCGCGTGCTGGACCTCCTCGGAGTCGACCCGACCAGACCACCCTGATCAAGGAACAGGCTGGTCAAAGCACCAAACCCGAACGTGCGGAGTGCAGG
>NZ_CAKJTM010000130.1:11056-11945 GCF_917627345.1 Protofrankia sp. CiP3
TGATATCGCAGGATCAGGATGAGGAGCTCCGCGTCTTTCGCGGTGTCGCCGCGCACGCTGAGCAACATCAGTCCGAAAGTACTGCGTGTCAGGGCGTAGAGCAGCGACCACACCATGACCATCCAGCCTGCCCGACACGGGCCCTGCCCGGCGAGCAAACACGCAGGTCACCGCTCGAACCGGGGTTCTGGAACCCCACAGCCGGATACGAGGGAGAAGCAAGCAGGTTAAAAATCAAGCTAAGAGCCTGCTAATGATCTTAAATTTGTTTACGCTTAGTTAAAGTCGATCTTTTTCACAAAAGATCGAAGAAAGAGAAGGTGGATTCAATGGTTGTAGCGACACTCCGATAGGATTATTATCAGTAGCATCGAGAGAATGGATGGTGGATGGGTCGGCGCGAGGCGTTGGCATTCGAGGAGCGGGAGACCATCTCGCGGGAGTTGGGCCAGAGTCGCTCGGTGCGGTTCATCGGGAAGTTCCAACTTATGAAGCGGCAGCTTGTACGGCAACACCGGTCGCTGACATCGTCAAAAACTCCGGTGGAGGGATATGGAGATGGGTACAGATCATTTACAGGGAGATCGCTATCGACAAGAAGGATGTTCTGTCCGTATTTGAGGCTATTGTTAGATCTTCATCCAAGAACTGATCATGGAATTAGGCATCGAGGTGACAACTATACCGCCAGTCGAGATTCAATCTTCATGATCCTCTAGTTGGCTAGGTCAGCCAAAGCCGTGAAGATCGGGTCAAGTTGACGTATCGTGACGGGTACCTGCCCCGCAGCGCAACGACGAAAGCGCGCCTGACCAGCAGTTTCGGCGTTAAGCCTTGGTCATCATTACTAGGCGTAGCGGGTGGCGGTGGTCGGCCGGCTGACCGCAGA
>NZ_CAKJTM010000131.1:0-10906 GCF_917627345.1 Protofrankia sp. CiP3
AGGAGCGGCCCATGGCCGGAGCCCCGTTCACGATGGAGGTCGAGCTCGGCAAAATCCGCGAGTTCGCCCGCGCCACCAAGTCGTCCAACCCTGGCTACCTGACGGCCGACGTGCCGGTGTCGCCGGCGACCTTTCTGGCCACGGCCGCCTTCTGGACGGGACCCGAGAACGCCCCACCCATGGCGGAGATCGGCGATCCGGCCCGCGTCCTGCACGGTGAACAGGAGTTTGTCTTCCACGGTGAGCCGCCGCGGGCCGGTACCCGCCTCGTCGGCCAGACCCGCATCGGCAACAGCTACGACAAGCGGGGCACGCGCGGGGGAAGCATGCGGTTCGTCGAACTCGTCACCGAGTTCCGCACGCCCGAGGGGCGGCTCGTGGCCGAGTCGAAGACCACCGTCATCGTCACCAGCCAGGCACCGGCGGAAGGGCCCACGGCATCATGACGAACGCTACGACCATCAGGACCAATCCCACGACCTGGGACGATCTCCAGCTCGGGGTGGCCGCGGCACCCTTCACCGACGCGCCGCTCACCCGTACGGACTTTGTCCGCTACCAGGGCGCGTCCGGGGATATGAACCCGATCCATCATGACGAACAGTTCGCGCGGGCCGCGGGCTTCCCGACCGTTTTCGCGGTCGGGATGCTGCCGGCCGGCATCCTCGCGACCTATGCCACCGACTGGCTGGGCGCGGCGAACATCCGCCGGTTCCAGGTGCGGTTCCAGGAACAGGCCTGGCCGGACGACGTCCTGACATACACCGGCAGCGTAACCGGCCGGCGCGAGGAGAACGGCCGGCGTCTGGTCGACATCGAGCTCACCGCGACCCGCCAGACCGGCGGTGTCCATCTCAGGGGCTCGGCGACCTTCATCGTCACGTAGGCCATCTCCCACCGGCAGGCTGGCTGGGTTGCTGGGGAGGCGTTCCAGCGCTTCAATCGTCCAGCCGATTCAACGGTTTCGGTGGCCCGCGGACCCCACGGCGCGTGAGGATGCACCGGGATCCGACCAGCCTTGGGCGGCATCCCCGCCACCGGGCCAATCAATGATCAATAACAAACCAGCACGTCAAACACGTCCACAGCATCATGTGGAACAGCGGTACAGCACCATCCGACATTGGAGATAGATCATGACAGTGGAAGTGCGGGCATGACCGGGATCTGCGAGGGGCGCATCGTCGTCGTCACCGGGGCCGGCAACGGTATCGGCCGCGAGCACGCGAAGCTGTTCGCCCAGGAGGGCGCCAAGGTCGTCGTCAACGACCTCGGCGGCAGCCGGGACGGCTCGGGGGCCTCGGCCGGCCCCGCCCAGACCGTCGTCGACGAGATCAGGGCCGCCGGTGGGGAGGCCGTCGCCAACACCGACGACATCTCCAGCTGGGACGGCAGCAAGAACCTCATTCAGCAGGCCATAGACACCTTCGGCGGGCTGGACGTCGTCGTGAACAACGCCGGCATCCTGCGTGACCGGATGCTCGCGAACATGAGCGAGGCCGAGTGGGACGCGGTTATCAAGGTGCACCTGAAGGGCACCTTCGGACCGACCCGCCACGCCGCCGCCTATTGGCGTGACCGGGCCAAGGCCGGCCAGCCCAACGACGCGCGCATCATCAACACCACGTCACCATCCGGCCTGTTCGGTAACGTTGGACAGTCCAATTACGGCGCGGCCAAAGCGGGTATCGCGGCCTTCACTGTGATCACCGCGCAGGAGCTGGGCCGCTACGGGGTGACCGTCAACGCGATCTCGCCGACCGCGCTGACCCGGTTGACCGAGGACCTGGCCTCCGTGCAGGCCATCAAGGATGCCTCCGGCGACGCCGATCCGCTGGCGCCGGAGAACATCTCCCCGACCGTGGTCTGGTTGGGGAGCGCCGCTTCCAAGGACGTCACCGGCCGGGTGTTCGCGGTGTTCGGTGGCAACATCACCGTCGTCGAAAGCTGGGTCAACGGCCCGAGCGTCGACCGTCAGGGGCGCTGGTCGCCAGGAGAGCTGTCCGAGGTCATCCCGGACCTGGTCGCGAAGGCGGCGCCCGGGGCCGACATGACGGGCAACCGACCCGTCCAGGGCTGAAAAGAGCGGGGCTGGGGCGCGTGCGTCGCGATGCGGATGCGGATGCGGATGCGAGGGGCGTGCCGCAGCCCCGCGACGCCACGCCCCTGTTGCCGCTCGGCCTCAGGTGTGCCTGATAGATCCGATCTCAGACACGCCCTAACCAGGAATCGGTGGCGGCGCGGGATCGGTTTCCTCGTACCGCCACAGACCCGGCTGGAGCCAGTCGGGGAGCGCCAGCGCGCCGTCGTCCGGGACGGCGCGCGCCGCGACCGGTTCCAGCGCCTTCGACAGCAGCGTCCCGCCGACACAGGCACCGGCCGCGGTCGTCCAGCCGAGCGGGCCGAGCGGGGAACAGCCGAAGAACTGGCTGAGCCCAGGTATCTGCACGATCGCAACCAACACGGCGGCCGACCCGAGAGCGCTCAGCGGCACCGACCAGCTGCCTCTCCCGACAAGCACCGTCTGACCGAGCTGCGTGCCGATCAGGGCCGCAAGCCCGACCGTGTCGGCGTGCCGGCGGCGGCCGGTGAGCCGGGCAACAAGCCAGGCGCCGGACGCGGCTGCCGTCGTCGCGGCCGTGCGCACCGCCACCTCCCGGACGAGCGCACGGCCGAGCGAACGCTCCGGGCCCTCCCCGAGCAGCTGGCCCGTCCGGTCCGGATCGGGCTGGCGCAGCGCCACGGCGAGGCCCGGCACAAGATCGGTAAGAAGATTGACCAACAGCAGCTGCCGGGCCGACAGCGGTGACCTCCCCGTGGCGACCGATCCGAGCAGGCTGAAAGCGATCTCCCCCAGATTTCCCCCCACGAAGATGCCCAGCGCCTGACGGACCGAGGCCCACATTGCCCGGCCCTCGACCAGCACATCCAGAATCGTCTCGAACCTGTCGTCGGCGACGACCACGTCCCCGGCGGCCCGAGCTGCCGGAGTGCCGCGTTTCCCAAGGGCGATCCCGACGTCAGCGAGCCGGATCGCGGGCGCGTCGTTGGTCCCGTCACCGGTCATCGCGACCACCTTGCCGAGCCGCTGATACGACCGGATGACCCGCACCTTGTGCGCCGGTATCCCGCGGGCCACCACCGACACCTCGGGCAGCACCGCGTCCAGCGCATCGTCATCCAGCGCATCGATCTCCATACCGGTCATCACCCGGCCGCCGTCAAGCACCCCGAGCTCGCTGGCGATGCTCTCCGCCGTGCTTGGATGATCACCGGTGATCATGACGCTTCTGACACCGGCGTCGCCCAGCTGGGCCAGTGACGGCCCCGCGCCGGCCCGAACCGGGTCCGAGAGCCCCAGAAAGCCCAGAAAGGCCAGCCCACAAAGGTCGCTGTCCGCTAGTTCCCGGCCTGCCACCGGCGTCCGCTGTTCAGCGACCGCCAGTACCCGGTACCCACGTCGACCGAGCGCATGGTGCTCACGGCTGAGCCGGGCGCGGCCCATCCGGTCAAGGGGGACGGTGCCGTGCGCGGTCCGCCAGTAGGCGCAACGCGGGACAACCGTCTCGGGCGCGCCCTTGACGCTGAGAAGCGCGGCCTCGCCCACCCAGCCGCGGGAGGCGTGATAGCCGCGGCCCGGTTCGAAGGGCAGCGACGCCCCCGCCGTCCACGACGCGAGGCCGTGGTCACGCGCGATGCCGGCGGCAGCCGCGCCCTGGGCCACCGCCCGGTCGGTGGGATGGGTCAGCGTCGCGCGCCCGCCGATATCGACCGGGGTGGCGCGCAGCCCGGCGGCCACAACGTGGCGTCGCAGGTCGTCAAGAGCCGTGACAGCGGCGGTCCGGGAGCCGTCCGACACCGCGCCCAGCGCGATCCTGCCTCGTGTGAGCGTGCCGGTCTTGTCGAAACACAGCACGTCCACCCGGCCGAGAGTCTCGATGGTCCGCGGGTTTCGCACCAGTGCCCCGCGGGCGGACAGCCGTCGGGCCGCGGAGAGCTGGGCGGCCGTGGCGAGAAACGGCAGGCCTTCGGGCACCGCGGCAACGGCCAGCGCCACGCCAGCGCTCAGCGTGTCACGGATGGGCAGCCCACGGATGAGCCCGGACGCGAGCAGTGTCCCGGCCGCGCCGGCCACCACCGGCGTGGTGAAATCAGTGATCGCGGTCAGCCGTGCCTCGACCCCGGTCGCCCTGGCCGGACCCGCGGCCGCGGCCATGCCCGCGCCCGCCTCGGTCGCGAGACCCGTCGCCACGACCGCGGCTCGCCCCTGACCGGCGGCCACGGTGGTCCCCTCATACACCATGGATGAGCGATCCACCACGTGACTGGCGGCGACCGGACGCGGTGACTTCATGACCGCGACGGACTCGCCGGTCAGCGAAGACTCGTCGATCTCGAGATTCGTCGCTGACAGCAGCCGGCCGTCCGCGGGAACGACGTCCCCAGGCCCAATCATGATCACATCGCCGGGAACGATCTCCTGCGCGGTGACGTCGGCCTCCTGCCCGTCGCGGCGCACCCGTGCCCGGACCGCGGACTGGGCGAAAAGGCGGCCCAGCGCACTGTCGGCGCGGCGCCGCTGCACAGCGCCCACGAGCGCCGACAGGACCGTGACGCTGACCATCAGACCCGCGTCCAGCACCGATCCGGTGGCAGCCGACAGGGCTGCCCCACCGAGCAGGATCGGCGTCAGCGGGCTGGAGATCTCCTGGACGAACGTCCCCGCCAGATTCGGCGCGACGGTGCCGGCACCGGCCGCATCCGCCCGCCGCGGCAACGCGTCAGCCGTCGACAGCCCGTCGGGACCGCTGTCCAGCCGCTCCAGGACACGCCGCGCCGGCAGCACATGCCATGGCGTACGGGGGGTGGTCGGCGGTGGCGGCCTACGGCCAAGATCGTGTGCAATCCTGATCCCGTTGCCGAGGGCCAACGCGGTCGCCCCATGCACCATGAGCGTCGACCGGGTCGCCCGTTGCGGGCCGATACCGGTCAACGCGATCAGCGCACCCGCGCCGGACCCGATCTGGGCGAGCCGTACCGCGTGCCGGCTCGCCCTGGCGCCCGCGGCGGCTGCCTCAACCATCATCGCAGCGACCGAAAGATCCTTTCCGGTAAGGACATCCGCGCCCCAGGCCGGGCAACCATCCCGGTCATCGACCCCGACACCGCAGTCGGCACCACCCACCGCGGCACTCCGATGGGAGACGACCAGGACACCGCCACGCTCCGCCTGCAGATCACGGATGGCCGCCACCAGTCGCTGCCCGCCCGGGACCACCGGGAATCCGAGAGCCTCGACCGGGCCTCGGTCGCCCCGCGCCACGCGCACGGCGAGCCCGCTGCGACGGCAGGACGCCAGCAACGCCTCGCTCCCCCGCGCGCGTTCGGGGATCACCGCGACGACTGCCATCAGCCTGCTGTCCCGCGTAAGCCCGAGGACGGTCCCAGCCCCCGCCGCCGCCAACCGCTGTTTCTCCCGGAACCCCGAGCCACCGTCCGGGGCCAGCCGGTCGAGCGGGGCGATCGTCCAGCCGTCCCGAGAGAACGACGCGGCCGGATCAGCCGGCCCGAAGAGCGTATGAGCCTGCGCGGCGACTTCGCTCGGGTCCGCGCCGTCCACGGGGATGACGTCACCAACGGTGGAGCCGGAACCGACCAGGACATCATGATCAATGACAATTGTGTCGACCCGGTCGAGCCGCCGCAGGGCCTGCGGACACATCACCTGGGCTCCGCGGCCCGCCAGAACGCGCGTGAGGTGGTTGGCGAATCCTTCCCGGCCGAACCGGACAGGACGCGGCAGCAGGGCGAACCCGGCCGCGGCGGCACGGCGCGGGTCGTCGCTGGCAGCCGCGGTGACCCCGGCGACCGCCAGCGCACTGATCCCAGCCGTGTCGGCGTAGCGCTCCAGCGGCCCGGCCGGCAGCGGCCGGGGACGCTCGACAAGCACCGGATCAGCACCCGCGCGGTCCGGATCACCGAGCAGCTCGTCACCGGCGGCCAGGAAGGCGTTCCGGCGGGCACACGCCGCGACGAGAGCTTCAACGCGAAGCAGCAGGTCGACGCCGATGGCAACGCTCCCGTGCGCCAGCCCCGCGGCGGTCGCGTTGGCCACCGCCAGGACGATGTCCGCCTGGTCCTGTCCGATCGCCCGTTCCAGGACCCCGCGCAGCCGCGGCTGGGTATCGATGATGGTGACGAGGGGGGCCAGTTCGATCGGCAACGGAATCCAGCGGGTGAACCAACCTGCCGACGCCACGCCGAGGGCGACCCCGTCAGCGATGAGCGCGGTGGCCGCCCGCAGCACCGGAGCCGGTGAATCAGGCGGATCAGGCAGTGGTGGCCGGGCATGGCTGTCCTCCCCAGCCAGTGCCCCCTCATCCTCGCCGCCATCAGCGCTGTCGGCGCTGTCGGCGGCGGCACCGTCACGACGCTCAACCCGCTCGACGACCGCCACCAGCTCCTGCCGGCTCGGGCAGGGATCGCGGAGCCCAACCAGGACCCGTCCCAGCGGCGCGTTGACCCGAGCCCACACAACCCCCGGATGTCGCTCGAGCTCCCGCTCCAGCAACCGGCGCCGCGCCTCGCCCGACGGCCCCCGGATACCTCGTACCTCAACACTCGCCCGGGAGCACGTCGCCCGCTCCGCCCGGGTAGACGCGGTCGACGGCTCCATCCGTTCCAGCAGCGGCCGCACCAGCGAGGCGAGCCCCACACCGGACAGCAGGTGCCGGACCCCTGGCAGGAGCATCAACATTCCCCCTTCGTCACCATACGGATCGCCTTCGTCACCTTACGATCAATAAATTGGGCTTCCGCTCCCCCGCCACAACACCGGGCGCGGACGGCTCCCGCGGCCGGGCGGGTCGTGCCCCGACCGGTGCGTGTAGCTGGCCCGGTACCCGGACAGCGCCGTTGGACACCCCAGCGAGGCCGCTCGATACACGCACATCCCACCCACCCACAGAAGATCACTTCAAAAAGCGAGTAACTATTAACGCAAAGTAATGATTTTAATGCTGAGAAAGCCGACGGGCACAATTTTGCAATCTTCTGTTTACCCGTGGTTCCCCCGCGGGATGGTGAACACATAACGGAGAGGAGGTCCGATGCCCAGCAAGACGGACGACCAGGCACAGGACACGGCAATGAGCAACGAGGCCACCACCATCGCGGCCGAGAAGGAAGCCGAAGAGCGCGGTTTTGACAACGGCCGCGCCCATGGCAGGGGGCAGCTCGGGGCGGGATACCCACACACCGCGACACTGCGGACACCATTTGCCACCGCCCACATCGAGGTGCCCCGTGCGCCTGGCACGGGCATGAAGATGGGTCCGGTCAGGCTGCCATCACCCACGCAGACCGCCTTCTACCTCGGCTTGGGCGTGCTCGCCATCGCCGAGATCGTCGAGTGGCCGATCGCCGCGGCGATCGGCGTGGGAACCTATGTGGCCCAGCACAGCCGTGCCGACACATCGGCGTCCCAGGCACGCCGCGGCCCCGCGGCCCGGCCCGCGGCCCGGCCCCAGCAGGATCAGCCCGCTGAGGCGTAGGGACGCACCGGGGATGCCGTGGCCCACCACGATCGGCACACGGCCGCGCATCAGCGGAAGAGCGAACGCCCTGTTGCCGGGTCGAGCCCGAGGATAGGGCGTTCGATCAGTGAGCGGCTCATCCGCGCCCGGTCCGGCAAGGCTGCGGAGGAAGGCGCTCTGGTGCTGGGCGCCGACTGACGACAACACGCCCTAGTAGTCTCCATGAACAGGCTCTTACCGGAGCCGGTCGAACCCGCCGGCGCCCGGACTGGCCAGCCCAGCCAAGGACGGCGCGAGCACGCATGCTTTCGCGGCATCGGCGGCCCCGAGGGAACAAGGAGACCGGCAGGTGGTGACGTCCAAGACGCGTCGGCGGCGCGAAATTGCCGCCGCGAGGATCGCCCGCCAGGCGGAACGCCGCGCGGCGGCGCGGCGTCAGCGCCGACGGTTGATCGCAATCATCGCCGCGAGCGTCGCGGTCGTGCTTGTCTGCTCCCTCGCGGGGGTCCTCCTGCTCACCGGCAACGATGACAAGACCACCGTCGCGGCCTCCCCATCGGCGGCTCCGTCAGCCTCAGCCGCCGGGTCGCCATCCGCCGGGGCCTCCGCAGCGCCCATGTCGACGAAGGTCGGCCCCTGCACCTACACCGCGGACGGCCGGGACCCGTCGCGGCCGGTGAGCCTGCCGGCCGCGGCCGGCAGCGTCGACCAGTCCCCGGCCACGATGGTCATCGCCACGAGCAAGGGGACCATCAAGGCAGCGCTGAACGCGGCGAAAGCCCCCTGCACCGTTCACGCCCTGCTCACCATGGCCAACGCCAAGTACTTCGACGGCACCCCCTGCCATCGTGAAACCGCCACGAACATCTTCGTCCTGCAATGCGGTGACCCGACCGGCACAGGTCAGGGCGGACCGGGCTTTGCCTACGCCAACGAGAACACCGACGGTGCCGCGTACACCCGCGGTGTCATAGCGATGGCGAACGCCGGTGCCGACACCAACGGCAGCCAGTTCTTCCTCATTTACAAGAACCCGAACGACACCGGTGCGCAGACGTTGGGAAACAAATACACGATAGTCGGCAAGATCACCGAAGGCCTCGATGTCCTGGACGCCCTCACCTCACCCGGTGTCGAGGGCGGGGGCTCTGACGGCACCCCGGTCAGCAAGGCCCAGATCACCTCCATGAGCATCGCCCAAAGCCCATGACCCGCCGCGGCGCTCCGCGTTATCGAGCGCACCCGAAAACCTTGTTCATCAACGGCATCAGCCGGGCCGCGTCTTGGCGCCGCCCCGGGCACTGACAGCGGCCCTGCCGACGGCCTGCTCCCGCGCTGGACGCCGAAACGCCAGCCTTGGTCCAGCGGGTGGGGTGCGGCCAGGCAGGGATGCGCAGGGCGCTATGTCTCCCAGCGGCGGATGGTGTCGATACGCGCCCGCAGCTGGGCGGCGGTGGCCTGACCGGTTGCCGGGCCGCCACAGGTACGCCTCAGCTCGCCGTGGATCATCCCATGCGCGCGCCCGGTGCGGTGGTGGTGGGCGGCGACAAGCCGGTTCAGCTCCCGGCGCAGCTCGATGAGCACCTCGTAGGTGGGCCGGTCGGCCGCCGCGGCGTCAGGGCTCGGGTCCGGCCGGGCGGCCGGCGAACCAGCCTGGCCGGGGACAGCCGTCATGCCCTGTCCGGGCTGGTTCGCCGGCCCGGCGCGCTCCTGCTTGCGCCGAGCGGCCAGCTGGGCCGCCTCCCGCTGCTTGAGCAGGACCGCGACCTGATCCGGTTCCAGCAGCCCGGGAAGTCCCAGGAAGTCCTCTTCCTCGGCGGAACCAGCCGCGGCCTGGGTGCCGAACTCACCACCGTCGAAGATCACCCGATCGAGGTGCGCTGACGAACCGAGCGCGGTGAACGACCGGTCCGTCAGGTCGGGGACGTCACGGCGCCGGTTGGCCTCGCGGAGCGCCTCGTCGTCGAACGTGTCCGGTTCGCGCAGGGGCTTGTCAAGGGCGTGGTCGCGCTGGACCTCCATCTCGCCAGCCAGCGCGAGCAGGGCGGGAACGCTCGGCAGGAAGATCGAAGCTGTCTCGGGCCGGCCCCGGCCCCGCACGAAGCGCCCGACCGCCTGCGCGAAGAACAACGGTGTGGCAACGGAGGTTGCATAGACCCCGACAGCCAGGCGCGGCACGTCCACGCCCTCGCTGACCATCCGGACCGCAACCATCCAACGGTCCCGCGAGGCGCGGAAGGCCTCGATCTTCGAGCTGGCCGCCGGGTCATCGGAGAGCACGACAACCGGCTCGGTTCCGGTGACGCGGCGCAGGATGGTGGCGTACGCACGGGCGTTGGCATGATCGGTGGCGATCACCAGGCCACCCGCGTCCGCCATGCCGCCGCCGCGCACCTGCGCCAGGCGGGTGTCCGCGGCGGCCAAGACAGCGGGGATCCAGTCGCCACGTGGGTCCAGCGCCGTGCGCCATGCCGCGGCGGTCTGCTCATTGTTCAGCGGCTCGCCGAGGCGGGCCGAAAGCTCATGCCCCGCGCTGGTCCGCCAGGACATCTCCCCCGAGTAGGCCAGGAAGAGTACCGGACGTACGACAGCGTCGCGCAGCGCGTCAGCATAACCGTAGGAGGAGTCCGCGATACTGCGGAGCACGCCATCTGGACCAGGGACATACGTCACGAACGGGATGGGATTGACATCCGATCGAAACGGCGTCCCGGTGAGTGCCAGCC
The DNA here is from genome assembly GCF_917627345.1 of Protofrankia sp. CiP3. Taxonomy (NCBI): domain Bacteria; kingdom Bacillati; phylum Actinomycetota; class Actinomycetes; order Frankiales; family Frankiaceae; genus Protofrankia; species Protofrankia sp. CiP3. The sequence continues at coordinate 10,262 of NZ_CAKJTM010000131.1, forward strand.
GCCTGACCGCGGGCGTGAATGCCTCACGCGCCGCATCCCCCCAGGACAGAGCGTCACCAGCATGGTGGATCTCATCGAGGATCACCAATGTGCGGCGCCGCTCGCAGCGCAGCCGATGCAGTGCGGGATGCGCTGCCACCTGCGCGTAGGTCAGCACCACACCGGTGTAGTCCGACGAGGTTACGCCGGCGGTGTTGCGAAACGCCGGGTCGAGGGCGATACCCATCGCCGCGGCGGCCTGTGCCCACTGCCGCTTCAGGTGCTCGGTCGGGGCCACCACGGTGATCGCACGCACCACACCGTCGCGCAGGAGATCGGCGGCGACTCGCAGGGCAAACGTCGTCTTGCCAGCACCCGGCGTCGCGACAGCCAGAAAGTCGCGGGCACCGGCACTCGTCCGGGCCTGGTAGGCCGCGAGAGCGGCCCGCTGCCACGCCCGCAGCGGATGGCTCCCAGATGATGATGCTGCCGGCATGGTGTTGGGCTGGGGACCGGCACTCACAGAGGAAGACTCTACGGCGTGGTGTCCGGGGGCTGCCTACGGCCGGGCCACACCCCTTAGTGGTCGCCGCCGGAAGTTCGTCCAGGGTCTGCCGGCGCCAGACGGCGCCTCGCCTCGTTGTCGTCGGCCCAGGTAGAACAGCT
>NZ_CAKJTM010000132.1:0-7014 GCF_917627345.1 Protofrankia sp. CiP3
AGAGCGTGTTTCAAAACCCCATTCAAGATCGCTTTCTCATTTTGATCAATAACTTATGTACCCATCTAGACGGATATAGGAAGTAGAGATTTTCTTGATCTACCGGGTGGCGGTGCCCAAGGGAAAAGGACATCTCGTAGCTATTCGCTCATATAAATGATCACAGTGAAGATCGTAAAGAGTTGTCAAACACGCTCTTAACCCAGGAACGGATCAAACGCCGACCCGTCCTCGGCGGCCTGATCAACGAATACGAACGAGCCGCCTAAAACGGTTCTGGCGACGATCACGTGACGGCCTGGTCCCCGAGTTTCCTGATCAAGACGCGCTTTCGGAGCAGGTCGAAGTTCGCGCGTCCGTACATTTGTCGTTTCAGCATCTTGATCCGGTTCACGGTGCCCTCCACGGGCCCGGAACTGTGCGGCAGCGTGAGCCCGGCGACGACGGCGTCGTGGTCGTTGCGCAGGTGACGGGCGAACGACGCGAGTGCGGGCAGCGTGTCGCCGTCCACTCCGTCGATCCATGTGTCGAGGCGCTGGCCCTCGAGCTTGGTGACCATGCGGGCGAAGTCCGCGACGTGTGCGGCGAGCGTGTCGAGTTCGGTGCTGCGAGCGAGGACGCTCTTCAACGCGAGCTGGTCGTCGGCGTCGAGCCGGTCCGGTCGGGTCATGAGCCAGCGCACCGTCTCACGCACCGTGGGCGGGACCGGCCCGGCGGGCGGGACGGTACGGCCGTCGCGGAAGCGGCGCAGGTAGCGACGGACCAGCTGGACCGATCCGCGGTAGCCCAGCTCGACGATCTCGTCGGTGAGGCGGGCGGCGTCGGTGGCGCCTTCGTTCCACCGGCGGTGGAGATGCTCCTTGTACGGGTCGATCTTGCTGTGGCGTTCGGTGGACTTCGCGATCAGCTCGTCGATGCTGGTCGCGTCGGCGAACCGGCGCACGGTCTGAATGTCGAGGTGCAGGATGCGGCTGACCGACGAGCGGCTGTGGCCCTGAGCGAGCAGATCCTGGACCTCAGTGTCTCGCACTCTGGGTCACCGCCCGATAAGCTGCCCAACAGCTTCTGATGCGGCACGCTTCCGGTGATGCGAAGCCGAGGCGTGATCGTGTTGTCGAGAACGACTACCTTCACGTTTAGTAGCCGAAGCACCTCGCGCTGCTGCTCCAAGGCCATCTCGCCAAGCCGCGTGGCTGCACGCTCCGCAAGCTCCCACATCTGCCGCATCCGGTCCGACTCGGCGCGGCTATCCGCCTGCCACTGCTCCAAGGCTGCCTCGCGCGTTCGCGTTGCCGCGAGGTCGTCTTGCAGCTCAACCCGAGCGGCATCCAACGCCCTTCGCTCGTCCGGCGTGTCCGCAAGGAGAGCCGCCTTTGTCGCTCGAACAAGCGCGCGTTCCAGCTCTGCGATCCGACGCTGTACGGCGGCAAGCTGGTCCCGCTCGACCGTGACCTGTGATGCACGCAACCCGAGATAGTCGCTCGCCAGAGCTAGCAGCTTCTCAGGATGGCTGAGCAGGTCTACCACGGTCGACCACACCCGCGCCTCGACGGCGTCCGAGCTCAAATAGAGGCAGTCGCAGCGGGTTTGGTCGTTCACGCGCCATTTACGCCGGTGACACCGGTATTGCCGCAGGTCGCGGTCGTGGCGCCACACGCCGTGGTAATATGACCCGCACGGTGAGTACATCCGAACCGACAGCGGGTAGGGGCGGTTCGGTCGTCTGTCGCCGTATGCCTTCGCCGCGAGCGCCCGTTGCAATGCCTCGAACCGCTGTTCGCTGATCAGCGGCTCTAACTTGATCATCACGGGCTCGCCGAATTTGCCGGTGGCAACGTGTCCACCGCTTCGCTTCCTCGGCTTCGCCCACCAGCACTCGCCGATCAATGTCCGCGAGGACAGAACCCGCCTCAGGTTCTGGTGCCCCCACTCCCCACCTTTGCGCGGTAGCAAGCCATGCGCGTTCAACCGGCGGCAGCACTCGCCGGTGGTCAGGCCCTCATCGACGATCCAACCGATCGCCGCGCGGAGCATGGCCCGTTCGTCGGGATTAACCGCGATCACGCAGTCGCGGCCCCCGCCTTCCCGGCGGTAACCGTACGGTGCGTCACCGCCTGGCCAGCCGCCCCGGCGCGCCTTCGCGTGCTGGCCGCGCGCCATTTGCTCGACAACGTTGTCACGGTCCAGCTCGGCCAGCCCGATGAACATGTGGCGGACGAACCGGCCGCTCGCGGTGGACGTGTCGACGTCGTTTTCGATCACGACAAGCGCGACGTCCATTTCCTCCAGCTTCGCGGCGAGCGCCAGGCCGACCCGGGCGGTTCGCGCGAACCGCTTCCAGTTCAGGACAATGACCACGTTAACTTTTCCTGCGCGGCAATCGGCCATCAACCGGTCCCACTCGGGACGAGATTCGACAGTCCCCGTGTATCCTTCTTCGACGTAGGCGTCTACGACCTGCCAGCCGCGAATGTCGGCGACCGCCCGCCCGCGCCGCTCCTGGTCCTCAAGGGACGTCCCGTCGACCTGCTCTTCTGTCGAGACCCGCGCGTAAACCCCGGCCTTCATGCGTTGTGTGTCGGACACAGTCTCCTCAATCACGGTTTCGTTGGGCGACCTGGCGTGACTTGTCTAGGTGAGCGACCCAGCCGCGCCGCAAGATCACGGCGTACGCCTCCACCCCGGCGTCTTTGGTTGCGTCGTCCGTGCCCGGCGCCTCGGCAGCCAGAACCGACCGGATCAACGCGGACTTGTGGCGGGAGTCGTGGCCCGGCAGATACTCGGCCCTAACGTTCGAGCCACAGCCGCACAGGCACTTTGACGCAAGCTCACCGGCGGGTTCGCCGGACACCTCCGGGCTCACCGCGCATCAACCTCGAACACGAGCACGTCGGTCGTGCTGTTGGGATTCTGGATCACGTCTTCATAGATCGCGTTCGTTGGCAGCAGCGCCAGCGAACTGATCAGCTCACCGACAGCGGTCTTGCCCGCGATCGCTTCAACTTCGCGACGTTCCGGTCGCTCTCCTGACATCGCAGTCGCCCTTCCAGGGTTGGGTGTCGTCACCCAGGTCCATTAAGTCTGTCTTTAGAGACAGTATCTCCAAAGACAGACCTAGCGTTAGAGACATGACCCTGGTCGGGATCCACGAGCTCGCGGAGATGATGGGGGTGTCGCGGACGCGCGCCGACCAGCTTTCGCGGCGCGAGTCCTTCCCAGAGCCGGCGGTCCACCACGCACGGGTGCGGCTATGGGACGAGGCGGAAGTCCGCGAGTGGATCCGGACATACCGATCCGACGACACGTAGTCACTTTACGCCGTTGGGTTGTCGTTAACTGTTGGAATTGACATGGGGTTGTCCTTCGTCGTGGACTCGGCAGGGGTTGGCGCCTTACGCGCCCGGGACGCCTTCGCCTGACGCACTACGCGCGACCTCTCCAAGTGCGCGGCCCAGCCCAGGGCGGCCAGCCGCTTCGCGGCGTCGCGGCCTGCAACCTTTGCCTCGCGGTTGGTGTTGGGTGCCTCTCCAGCGAGTATGGTTTTGATCAACTGGCTCTTGAGCTTCGCGTCGTGGCCGACCGCGAACCGGCGGACGACGGTCGCGCCGCAACCGCATTCACAGGTGCGCGGAGCCTTGCCGGTTCCTTCGGTGTTAGTGGTCATCGGAGGTTTCCTTTCGGTAGTTCTGCGGTAATCAAGGTTGTTCCGACACGGACTTCGCCGACAGGTGTTAGTAGTCGGCCGACCAGCCCGAATTTCACATCAGTTTCTGGGATTTCGGAACACGCCGATCGAAATTAGTGCGGGGTCCGTGTTCATTTCGGGCTCCTTTGTGGGGTGTTTTCCTTATATGATCATCAAAACATGCTTCTTGTCTCTTAGGCAAGATGTTTGGGCACAACGAGCAGACAGGCAGATCAAAACGGGTACATAGAGCAGGGTCGTAAAGGCCCATGGAAAGCGGACCACCCGCGCGCGGCCGGGCGGCACAGCCAAGTGGTCCGCAGTATCGACGTCAGACCCTATCTAGCTTCTCAGCCCGCGCGCGGAAATAGCGTTCGAGTTCTTCCGGTCGGTACTTCCCTTGCCCGTCTACGATGAACATTTCCGGGAAATTTTTACGATCCCTATCCGCGCGCCGACGCGTCTCCTTAGCGGTGTTATACGACACGTTCACGCCTTCGCTTCGGCACCACTCCGGCAGCGTCACGAGACCCTCCCAGCCTGTGCCTGTGCCTGTGCCTGCCGCACAGCCTGGCCGGTCAGAGCCACCTGTGCCTGTAGGCACAGCGCCAGGCACACCCCTGGAACACCCCCCGGGGCGGGCTGCGCGCCCCCGGCGGCAGGGTGGTCCGGGTCCCTACGCGGGCTCGGCTCTTGAGGAGAAAGGCACAGCTCGTTAATCTCCTCCGGGGTCGACCACGGCAACTGGACGTCGACCTTTTCGCCGTCCATGAAGACCAGCGCGCGGCCCTTCGGTCTGCTCGGAACGTCCGACACCTTGCCGGTCTCTTGCGTGATCATCCTTACAGCGTTGCCTTTGATGCGCATGCACACCCAGGCGCCGATGCTGTCGCGCATCGCCGCGCCGCCGAAGCTGGCGACATCTGGCCGCTGACCGACGAAGACACAGCGGATACGCGCCGAACCGCCCATCGTCAGGATTCGCTTGGGAGCGCGGGCAGCTGGCGCGACCGCAGGAGCCCTTTCTCCTTTGTCTCCTTCCAGTGGTCGCGGATCTCGTCCATGGTGGCCGTGCACTCTTCGATGACTAGGACCCGGTAGTCACCGGGCCACTCCTCGTCGCCCGTCATTGAGTTGATCTCAATCCGAGCTGACATTTCCCGCCCAACATCGATGATCGCTTGCGATATCTGCTCGATGTTGTGTCGAACGACGTTCACGCCCGGAACTCCATCGAACGCGCGGCCGAGCGACGTGCCTTTCGAATCACACACCGTGATGTCCCGTGCGCCGTGGTAGTACGAGTAGCCGATGATGAATCGGAGCAGCGTGCTTTTGCCAGAACGTGTCCGGGCGATCAGGGCGATGTGAGGGGCATCCGCGTCAAGGTCAATGCGGACCACCCGGCCGCCGCTCGCCACCCCTATCGGGAGCTGGTGGATGTCCCCTTCCAGTAGGACATCCCTGCACCGTGCGAACTCTACGTGCTTGGGCGGCTCCGCCGGGTGTCGAAGCGTCAGTGTGTGCGTCTCCCAGTCGGCCGTCCCCACCCACTGACCAGGTACGCGACGGTTTATCAGCCGCCCGATGGCTGCGACCTGGCGATCCTCACCGGTGAAGCCATCCGGCAACCTCACAGTGACGGCCGCGTCGTCCTCGCGCGGAGCAACCGGGATGGTCAAGAAGTCCCTCGGGTCGTCCAGCTCTGGATCGGCGCCGATCAGCCGCGCCAGTGCGGGCCAGATCCGGTCGCGACGTTGGGTTGCGTCGGTGCGGCATTCGCGCCTGGCCACCCACGCGGCGCCACTCGCGACAACTCCCGCGCCCCACAGGGAGCCCGCTCCCGCGATGAGCGGCTCCCAATTCTCCGCCACCCACGCTGCGGTGCAGAAGCTCCCGACAGCAACGTCGGAGGCTAGGTGGATGGCGCCGACCGGGTGTTTCGCGACCACAGTTCCGGCCACGGCGACGGGCACCCCGAGAACCGGCACTTTCACCCATCCCGGCTTCCCCGCAAGCGGGTTGACTACGGGCCGTTTCTCGACGGTACAAGGCTCTCCACCACGGCACGCTGGACATCATCGCGTTTCAGGCATCGCTGGCCAGGCAGCGGCTGCCGCGCGCCACAGACGGCCGGCTGGTGCTCGGGGTGGACGTCAGCCCATGGCTGCGCCCGGACGCGCCGACCAGCCCGGACCGGCTGTTCTGCCACACCCACGGCCGAGGGGCGGGCAACGCCCAGCTCATCCCCGGCTGGCCGTACTCTTTCGTCGCTGCCCTCGAACCCGGCCGCACCTCGTGGACAGCCATCCTCGACGCCGTCCGCCTGGGCCCCGACGACGACACCACCGCGGTCACCGCCCGCCAGCTGCGTGAGCTGGTCGGCCGGCTCGCCGACGCCGGCCACCACACGCCCGGTGCCCCGGACATCCTCATCATGTGCGACGCCGGCTATGACGTCACCCGGTTGGCCTGGCTGGTGGCCGACCTGCCCGTGGTGCTGTGCGGGCGGTTACGTTCCGACCGGGTGTTCCGTTTCCCCGCGCCGCCACGGCCTGCGGGGGCCGACGGCCGGCCGCCGCGGCACGGCCCGGAGTTCGGTCTCGCTGACCCGGCCCGCTGGCCTGAGCCCGCCGTGGCCACCAGCACGGATACCAGCCGCTACGGCCGTGCGGTCGCTACCAGCTGGGACCGGTTGCATCCCCGGCTGACCCGTCGGGCGGCCTGGGAGGGACACTGCGGCGAGCTGCCGATCCTGGATGGCACCCTGCTGCGTCTCGCTGTGGACCGGCTGCCTGGCGACCGCCAGCCCACGCCACTGTGGCTGTGGATCTCCGCTGTCGGTGCTACCGCGGCCGATGTGGACCGCTGGTGGCGGGCGTTCCTGCGCCGTTTCGACCTGGAACATACCTTTCGTCTGTTCACGCAGACTGTGGGCTGGACCACGCCGAAGGTCCGTTCACCCGAGGCCGCGGACCGGTGGACGTGGCTGGTCATTGCCGCCCACACCCAGCTGCGGCTGGCCCGCGGTCTTACCGATGACCTACGCCGCCCCTGGGAGCGACAAGCCCGACACGGACGACTCAGTCCGGCCCGCGTCCGCCGGGGGTTTCGGAACATCCGCCCGATGGTGGGCCTGCCGGCCGGTGCGCCGAAACCTTCCCGGCCTGGCCCCGGGCGCCCGGCGGGGAAGCCCAACGCGCGGCGCGCCCCACAGCACCCCGTCGGAAAGAACATCAAAACGGGCACGGCGCCGGATGCCAGGGAGAAGCACGCAGGTCAAGCAGGTTAAAACTCAAGCTAAGTGGTCGCAGCCGGAAGTTCGTCCA
>NZ_CAKJTM010000132.1:7296-11099 GCF_917627345.1 Protofrankia sp. CiP3
AACAACTTCCGGCGGCGACCACTAAGAGGTTGGGCGTGGTCCGTACCGAGTGCGTAGGTCGGTGTAGACGGGGGGCACGTCGAGGCCGAGGTCGCGGTAGCCGACACCGGTGCCGCTTCCGTTGGTGACGACGAGTTCGGGGTCGGCGTAGGGCACGGCGGTGTCCTGCCAGATGGTGCGGTAGGTGAGGTCGGCGAGTTGGATCAGGGCGGGCTTGTCGAGGCCGGTCGCGGTGAGCCGGATCTTCCAGACACCGTCGACGAGTGCTTTGACGCCGGGGACGTAACTGACGTCGGCGATGGTCACGGACGGCAGGGCTTGCAGCCGGGAGCGGAGTTCGGCGATCTGGGCGGGTTGGGGGGCGGGGGTGGTGGCCACGGTTTGAGGATCTCGTCCGCTCTGGTCGGGGTTGCAGCCGGTGAGCAGGCCGGCCAAGAGCAGGGCGCCGGCGGTGGCCAGGGCCGTGGTGGTGTGGGGGGTCATTTCTGCCTGGTGAGTTGGTAGTCTTGGACGCTGACGTCGGTGGGGTCGTCGGTCAGGAACGGGGCGAGGTCGTTGCGGGCGCCAGTGATGGACGGGTCGCTGGAGCCATCGACGAGGCGGGCGGTGTCTTGGTAGGCGCCGTTCATGTGGCTGGCGCCGATGTCGTGGACGGTCTTGGAGCCGTCCTGGACTCCGTCGGCGTCGCGTTGAACGGTGACCCAGCCGGGACGGTCGGGGTTGGGGGTGCCGTCGAGGCGGGGGACGGTGTCGCGGGTGTGTTCCAGGGACAGGACGTGGACGTCGTCGGGGATGTCGAACCGGCCGATGGGGGAGCCGGCGGTGACGATATTGGTGACGTTGAACTCGCGGCGGAAGGTGGGGTCACTGGCCAGGGACGCGGCGGTGATCCCGCCCTGGGAGTGGCCGGCGAGTAGGACGGGGGCGTCGGAGGGGATTCCGGCCTTGCGCATCGCGTCGATGATCGCGTGGTTCTGGGCGGAGTCGGTGCCGCCCATCAGGCGGAGGTTGTTGGTCAGGTCCATCGGGTTCTTGCCGGCTTCGGGGGACCATTCCTGGGTGCCGGGGATCTCCACGATGTAGCGGTCGATGCCGTCCTTGCCGTGGATCTTCAGGATCCGGATCTCCCCACCGCGCGGTTCGGAGTCGTCGGGGCCTTGGTGATTGTACCGGGCGACCTGCCCGACACCGGCGATCAGTGAGGTGACGTTGGTGGGTATGACGTCGTCGTCGCCGAGCGGGAGGAACGTAGTGCCGGTCAGGGACTCGGCGCTGCCGGTGCCGTTGGTGAACAGCCCGAACAGGCCGCCGAGGCCGAGCGTGTCGCGGGTCGCGTCCTCGAACGTCAGCGGCGGGAACGATCCACCGTCGCTGGTCGCCCCGTACACGAACACCCCGCCCAGGGCCGGGCTCAGGAGGAACAGGCCAGTGCCCGCGAGGGTGACCAGGGCAGGGGCGTCGTGGATCAGACCGTCGATGATCCAGGGGTTGCGGTAGACGTTGTCCATCAGGTCATGGGAGGTGTCCTTCCACCACGCGCGCAGGTCGGACCAGCCGGCCGGGCCGCCGAAAAGATCCCCGTCCAGGCGCAGCCAGTCCAGGGGCATGTCCCCGCCGTCCAGCAGCTCCGGGACGGCGCCGGCGGCCTCGGTCAGGCACTGTTCGGCGGCCAGGGCCTCGTCGAGGGCCTGGTAGGCCAGGACCGCGCCGTGCAGGGTCAGCGCCGACACCGTCAGGTGGGTGGCCGCCTGGGCCAGGCCGTGTGGGCCGGCGGTGGCCGCCACGGCGTGTTCGGCGATCCGCGCGGCGGTCACCGGGGCCAGGACAGCGCCCTCCAGGACGTCCGGGGCGCCCGCGGCGGCGGTGACGTAGCCCAAGCGGTCCATCAGCGAGCGGGACAGCGCGGTCAGGCCCGCGGCGCAGGTGAGCATGTCGTCGTAGCGGGCGGTCACCCCGCCGGCGCCGCCGGTGACCCGCAACGTGTCGTCGGTCATGCCCGGCCCCTCCCGTAGGTCTCGGTGACCTGGGCGAGGGCGTCGAACACCTCGGCCAGGGTGCGCAGGATGTCCCGGCGCAAGCTGCGCCCGTCGACCTCCAGCAGCCGGATCCCGTGCCCGCCGTCGGCCGGGACACCAGTCCACGGCTCCACGAACGTGATCACCCGGTGATCCCCGGTCAGCAGCCACAGCCCCCGCCACTGCCGCTCGGCCGCAGTGCCTACCAGCAGCGTCACCGTCAGGTCGACGGCGCCGGCCAACCGGGGCGCCAACGCCGTGACCGTCTCCGGTAACTCCCCCAGGCCGGCCAGCTCCAGCAGCTGGTGCCGCACCTCACCCCGGACCTCGACCGGCCAGGACGGGCCCTGCCTCAGCGCCTGCAGCAGCGCCACCACCGACTCCCACGACAACTCCGCCGCCTCACCAGCCGTCTGGCCCGGCTGCAGCGCGCGTTCGGTCAGGTCCGGCGGCAGCAGCGTCCACAGCCGGTCGGCCAGCTCACTGCTCGGGAACGCCGCCAGGTCCACCACCGCGCCGTCCTCGCCGACAGCGGTCGGATCGGCCGGCCCATGGACGCGTCGGGCCCGGGTCAACGCGACCGTGGTGTCCCAGCCGCTCGCCAGGGCGGCCAGGACCACCCGGTCACCGACACCGGACCGCAGCCGGATCCGGACCGGGGTCGACCCCAGGGCCGTCAGCAGTTCCACCACCCTCGGGTCCGGGTGTCCCTCGGCATCGACCAGCCCCGAGCCGGCCAGCCGCGACCGCGCCGAAGCCCGCAACCGGTCCGCGTTGGGCACCGCGTCCCAGGAGGTCAGGAAGTCGGCCGGGACGACCACCCCAGGGACCGCGGCACACAGCTCCGCCCAGGCCGCCGCGTCCAACGCCACATGCCCCGACCACGCAGCCGACTCGGCCGCCGTGGTGGCCTCGCCGCTCACCAGGACCAGCCCAACCGACCGGCCAGATCCAGCCAACCCGTCGCGTCGGGTCCGAGCGAGGCCGCGGCCTGCCGCACGTTCTCAACCTCGGCGACCAGGTCGGACGCGCCCTCGGCCGCCACCCATGAAGGGTCGAAATGCTGCTCCAGCCACCACTTCGCCGCGGCGATCTGGTACTGGCGGTACTCGATCGCCGCCGCATGCTCCGACAACGCGGTCGACAGCTGATCCAGCTGCGCCGCCGCCGCCCGGAGCAGCCCCGCACCATGCTCCACCCGCCGCTTGAACCGCTCCGCCGCCGTGGACTCCCAACCCACCCCCGCCGCGGCCGCCACCCGAGCCGCATCCGCACGCGTGTAATCGGCGCCATCAGCCACCCACAGCGCAAGTCGGCGCACCTGCACCGGATCAGCCAAGCCCATCGCCCGAGTCCTTCCCTCCAGCTCCAAGCCAACCGCGACAAGATAGGCCAACCGGCTCCGAGCTGTTCACCCCCAGTCCCAGCAGCAACTTACCTGCCGGTCGTGTCTACGACCTCGACCGTGGCGGCGCTGGAGGGTTCCCGCTTTCGTGGGCGGTCTCCAGTGGTCAGTGCACCACCCGCATAGTGCTGGGATCCACGGGGTTCCGGCATGAGACGGACGCCCAGATGATGCACTGACCGGTTGAGACCACTCCCGTACCATATCGATCAAGAGTGCCACGGCACACGCCACGCTGATGGCTCCGTAACCGAACTATCTCGATTTCTTTTTGAGGCAGGGCGGTCTCCAGCGGTCAGTGCACCGCCCGCCTCGGACTGGGAGCAGGGGGCTCGGCAAACTTGATCGCGATCGGGCAGGCTCCTGAGGTGAGGATTCGGTGT